>CAZEQV010000106.1:0-10505 GCA_964514435.1 uncultured Verrucomicrobiota bacterium | reverse complement strand
AACCTTGAACTTTGACAAACCGCCTCGTGTACCCCGGGAAATGTGGGTGCTGCCCATCGCCAAATGGCAATTCCCGCAGGAATACGAAGCCATCGTCCGCGATTTTCCGCCCGACATCATCATGACACCGGCCCGTGAACGCGTGAAACCGCCCGTGCAGGGCGACCCCAACGAGCCTGGCGTGTACCGAGATTATTGGGGCTGCACGTTCATCAACATCCATCGGGGCGTCATGGGCGAAGTGAAAGAACCCCTCATCCGCGATTGGACAACCGACACCGGCAAGGTTCACTGGCCGCGTGAACTGCTCACCCTCGACATTGACGCTGTAAACCGCGATTGCGATGCGACGGACAAATTCACGCGGGCCCAGCGATGTCCCCGTCCGTTTGAACAACTGCAATTCCTCCGCGGAACGGAGGACCTCTACTGCGATCTGCTCGATCCGCCGCCGGAAATGCTGGCGTTCCTGCGTGAAATGCATCGGCTTTACTGTGACTCGCAAACCTTGTGGGCCAAGTCCAACGTGGATTCGCTCTGGATCATGGACGACTGGGGCTCCCAACGCTCGTTGCTGATCTCACCGGATCTGTGGCGGCAATTGTTCAAACCACTGTACCGTGACTACGCGCAAATCGCCCACAGCCACGGCAAGAAAATCTTCATGCACTCCGACGGCGACATCCGTGCCATCTACCCGGACCTCATCGAAATCGGCATTGATGCCATCAACTCCCAGATATTTTGCATAGGCATCGAAGAAATTGAGCCATTTGCCGGCAAGATCACTTTCTGGGGCGAGATAGACCGGCAACATCTCCTGCCCATCGCCACGACAGCGGAGATTGACGCCGCCGTCCGCAAAGTCCATCGCCACCTCTGGCGCAACGGCGGCTGCATCGCCCAATGCGAATTCGGGCCGGCCGCCAAACCGGAAAACGTCCGTCAGGTGTTCACCTCCTGGAACTCACTGCCATGAATCACATCATTCAAGAACTTATGGCCCGCGCTCCCGTCATCACCGACGGCGCATGGGGAACACAACTGCAAGCGCGCGGACTGGCGGTCGGCCATTGTCCCGATGAATGGAACCTGCTCCATCCCGGCAAGGTCGAGGAAGTCGCCCGCGCCTACGTCGAGGCCGGCAGCCGCATCATTCTCACCAATACGTTCGGTGCGAACCGCGTCCGACTCGCGGAGTTTGGACTCGCCGGCAAGGTCACGGAGATCAACCGCACCGGCACCCAAATCTCCAAACGCGCCGCTGGCAAAACCGCGCTGGTCTTCGCATCCATGGGTCCGTCTGGCAAGATGCTCGTGGCCGAGGAAGTCAGCACCGATGAACTCTCCACCGCCTATGCCGAACAAGCCGAGGCGCTCCGAGATGGCGGCGCGGATGGCATCGTCATCGAAACGATGGCTGAACTTGAAGAAGCCAAGCTCGCGCTGGCCGCTGCCAAGCGTACCGGACTACCCGTCGTCGCCTGCATGGTGTTCGATACCGGCGGACGCACGATGATGGGCGTAACACCGGAGCAAGCCGCCGCTGAACTCACGGCTGCCGGTGCCGATGTCATCGGCGCGAACTGCGGCAACGGTATCGCCGGTTACATTCCGATCTGCCGGCAACTTCGAGGGGCCACGCAGTTGCCGGTCTGGATCAAGGCCAATGCCGGATTGCCGGAAATGGTGGACGGCAAGATCACCTACCGCACCTCACCGGCTGAGTTTGCCGGTCACGTTCCGGCCTTGCGGCAGGCGGGTGCCGATTTCATCGGCGGTTGTTGTGGAACGACACCGGCGCACTTGCGCGCGTCGGTCGCGGTGACGCGGTCGTGAACGGGGATCGCGGTCAGAGACGGCTGGCTTTGAGTTCCTTCAAAGGATAGTGGGTGCCGCGCCAGTCAATGCCATCGTTGACCAAGGCTTTGATGGTCGAGTTCCAGACGATGTACAGGAACAATAGCGTCGTGGCCGGTATGCCCATGCAATGCCACCGCGGCAACCGGTGCGGTCTGACGTTGTCCACATAGAGCGCGAGGGACACCAAAACGTTACCGGCATTGAGCCATTGAACCGGCCCCCGCATGATCAACGTCGCCACCCACGGCCAGACAAACACGGCCAACTGCGCCACGCTGGCTCCGATAACCATCAAGAGGCTGTAATCCACCCCGGCAAACGAGTTCTTCTCCAGTCCGCGCACCAGTTCGCGCACAGTGGCATACCATTCCACCCGCATCAGCTCGCCGCCGAACAGGAACTCCTGACGCGCCCCGTTCATCTTCCAAAGCTTGCCGAGTTTCATGTCATCGTCGGGGCGCATCGCGATCGGCGCGTGACCGCCACATTTCCGGTAATGCGAGGTTCGCACCAGATTGAACGCGCCGATTCCGATGAACCGTTTGCTGTTCGGATCGCGCGCTTTCCAGGGCTTCGCGTACATTCCGAAGAACAACACAAACGCGCCGGCAAACATGTTCAGCCATACCCCCGGCATGTGAAACCGCGGACCGACCGCCACATGATCGCGCCCTTCCCGGATGGCGTAAGACAACGCCCGTCGCACGGTGGACGGGGCCATCACCACATCCGCGTCGGTGAACAACAACCATTCCCCGGTCGCCTGCTGTGCTCCGACGTGTTGCGCGTGCGTCTTGCCCAGCCAGCCGGCCGGGAGTGTCACCAGATGCACCACGCGCAAATGCGGATGCTCGCGGCTCATCCGATCGAGTATCGCGCCGGTATCGTCCGTGGAACGGTCGTTGACGATGATAAACTCCGTATCGGGAAGATCCTGATTCAACACCGAGCGCAGCGATTCCTCGATATGGCGCGCTTCATTGCGCGCGGCAATCACAATGGAAACCGACGGGAGATTGCCGGCATCCATCGGCTCACAATCATCCAGCCTTTGGATGGATCGGTTGCCGCGGGCAAACTCGATCAACAGCGCCACCATGAGCACGAGTGTGACCAATGCCGTCCAAAAAAGGATTTCACTGATCAACATCGGCTGTCCCGGCGCAGGATCATTCCCCGATCGCCAGCGTCAATTTCACCTTGCCCCGGCAGGCTTGGGGAACCTTGAACCCAACACCGCGCTCATGGCCGTCCTCGTGTCGCGGCAACAACCGCACCCGGTAGTCCCCACAAAAGCCGCGCAACGTCACTCGCCCATCGGCGTCGGTCCGCAGCGTTTCGTCCGTGCGCCATGTCTTGTGCAACAGCTCGTGCAGCTTCTTATACAGAACGCTCGGATATCCCTTTTCGTTGAACAGATATTCTTGCGCGTACCAGAAGAACAAGGCGTCCACCGACGGATGCCCGAAGGCCACGGTCAACGTCGCTTCGTCGTATTCCCAGATGCGTTGCATGATCTCATCGCGCGGGGCGCCGGCTTTGGCCATTTCACTGACAAACTTGCCGGGCCCAAACTCCGTGATGTGGATCGGCAAACCGGTCGCGGTTCCCAGTAAATCAAACGTGTCCACAAACTGATCAATGCGATCGGCGCTCTGGAAATTTTGAATGCCCACGGCATCGGGCGCCACGCCGCGTTTTCTCAATTCGTGAATCACCTGGGCGTACCGGTGCGCCTGTTCGTGGCGGGAAATGAAACGGCCGTCGTGGCACTTGACCGGTATCTTTTCGTGTTCGCCCACCACGATCCCGTAATCGTTGACCAAATAGCAGGCATCCGGGTCCTCTTCCCTGGCCCATCGCAACACGCGTTCAATGTCATCGGCGATGCGTTCGATCTTCGCCAAGTGCGGCCAATGGCGTTTGGCCGTGTCGGCAAACACCGGCTCCCAAATGGCTTCGTTGACGGCATCGTACAGCTTCATCTTGCCGCGAAACCGATGCGCGATCGTCCGAACACGGATCTCCAGAAATTTCAGACGGGTGGCATGGTCGTAATTGGCCAGCCAAGCCGGTATCGCCTTCGGCACCGGCCAGAAGATCGGATGCCCCTTCGGCACAAGACCGTTGGAAAGCGCCCAGTTCACGCCTTGCTGAAGGTTTTCGTAATCGGGGAAGCCCTGAAACTCCTCGCTGACCGGCGCATCCGAGCAATGCAACTCGGCCCAGTAGTGCATCAGGTTCACCGCATTGTACAACTCAGCCATCGCCCGGTGACGTCGCTCGACGTTGAGTTCGGCTGTCTTGCCGGTCCGCAAGTCATTGAGCAACCCCCAACCTCCGAATCCCCAGAGGAAGTCGGAATTGGTCTGCACCAGGCGCACCGCCCGGCGGACATGCGGCTTGCCGTTGCGATCGGTCAATCGAAGCTCGATGTCGCGCCGGCGAATCTTGTCAATCCGTCCGCGGTATTGGGCGACGGTGTCCTTCCAGCCGGACATTTGTTCTTGGTTGGATTTGTCCAGGATCTGCCATTCGACACCGGCTGGCGGATTCACATTCGCGGTTTGATTCTTTGTTCGAGTAGCCATGATGATGTGCCGTCAACCTACCAGCCTGCGCCCCCGGCGAGAAGAATGAACTCAGACCGACATACTTACCGTCTTTGGAGGCGCCCGTGGATGAACTGGACCAAACCGTCGGGATCATCGGTGCCCACCCGCACAACTTTGCCGGGCATCTGGATTTCGGCGCAGTCAAATCCCCACAGGTTATAGGTCCATCCCCGTCCGGGAATGTAGTGAATGCCCCAGCCGTCTATGAACTTTGTCCGCCCCCGTTTGACGCCGCTGATATCGGCAAACTGCAAATTCTTTCTGAACACCGGCAATGGTCCGTAACGGATCGCCAGATGATCACCGCCGTCCTCCACCGTCAGCGATTTGAAACAATAGGCGATGAACACCATGAACAAAGCCGCGCCGATCATAACCCAACGCACCGGCCCTGCTTGACACAGGACTCGGCCCGCGAAAGCCATCAAAACCGCACCCCCCAACAAGAGTGTGTGCAGCGGCGCGTTCTGCGTGTGATGGTATTTCATAGTTCACCTCGTGTCGTCATCATACAACCTGCGCCAACACCGTCCAGCCCTTCCTCGTGGCACCGGAGCGATTCCCCGCGTCACGGAGAACCTTTGCTTCGAGAAGGTGTTATGCTTTAATGCCGTGTCGCTTCGGCGGAAGCGATTTCACCCCGTGTACGCGACCGTTGGCTGGTGATGGCTGCCACCACCAGCCGGCACGCATGGAGTTTGAAGCCATGATACAGGGGATTGTCAGGGAACCAGACCAACGGTGGGCCAAGTCCCACGTCACGCGCACCGGTTGTGCTTTTCATTATTTGGCCGGCCCCTTGACGGAGTCGGATTCTCCAAACGATCTGCTGTCGGTTGTCTCCGACTTCGCCGCCGACAATCACGCCCGCGTTGTCCAGAGGATCGCATTCGGTCTTGGGCAAATCCCTCGCCAAGACGGCGACGGTTCGGCGCTCACCATCCTTGGCAACGGCGGATTTCCGGCTCAAGCGGCCGGTGTTCACGCCTGCGCCATCACGGGCGGACGCGTGGAGAGATTCGTGACCGGTGGCGTCCACGGGACGTTGCTGACCGATGATGTGGCGCGGTACTGCTGGCTCACCAACGTCGCGCCATTGCGGACATCGGCCACATGCAGGCGACAGGCCTGCGAAGTGTTTGAACGTGTCCAACTCGCGCTCGAAAGCGCGGGAATGACGTGCCGGCAGATCGTGCGCACTTGGTTTTACCTGCACGACATCCTCGGCTGGTATGGTGATTTCAACAAGGTTCGCAGCCGGTTCTTCCGCGAACATGGCGTGGACAAGAGCACCATACCGGCCAGTACCGGTGTGGGGGTAACGTTACCGGGTCACAAGGCATTGTGCGCGGACGTGTTCGCCTTTCAACCGCTCGATGATCGTTCGCGCGTGGTCGCTGTCGCCTCGCCGTTGCAGGATTCGGCCACGAACTACGGCAGCTCGTTCAGCCGCGCCGTGGAGGTTCAGTTGCCGGACTGGCGGCATCTGTTCATTTCCGGCACCGCCAGCATTGACCGGAAAGGCAACACCGTTCACCCGCACGACACCAAACGTCAGGTGGAACTGACGATGGATGTGGTGCAAGCCATCCTGAAAGCCCGGGGACGCGATTGGGCGGATGTCACGCGGGCCGTCGCCTATTTTCCGAACATTGGGAATCGTCACCTGTTTGACGAGTACTGTCGGACAAGATCGTTGAGGTTGCCGGCGGTGGTCACGCAATGCGTCATCTGCCGGGACGATCTGCATTTCGAACTCGAAGCGGAGGCGGCATGGCGCGCGTGATTTCCATCGTCGGATTGCTGCTGGCGCTGCCCCTGGCCGGCTCGGCGCAAACACTGTTCGACAGCGAGCGAACATTGTCCGCGACGACCGAAATTGACCGCCTGGTGCTGGCCAAGTTGCAGGAAGCGCGCCTGCCGGCCGCGCGGGTCTGTTCCGATGCGGTGTTTGTGCGGCGTGTTTACCTCGATGTGATCGGAACGCTGCCGACAGCGCAGGAAGCGCGCTCATTTCTTCACGACCCGTCGCCCGGCAAGCGGGCCGCGCTGATTGACCGGCTGCTGGAACGCGAGGAGTTCGCCGATTACTGGGCCATGAAATGGTGCGACGTGCTGCGGGTGAAATCGGAGTTTCCCATTAATCTCTGGCCAAACGCGGTGCAGGCGTATCATCGCTGGATTCGCGACAGCATCCGCGCCAACAAACCGTATGATCAGTTTGCCCGGGAACTTCTCACCGCCAACGGCAGCAACTTCCGCGATCCACCCGCCAACTTCTACCGCGCCTCGCAGGGCCACGACCCGGCCTCGTTGGCGCAAGCAGTGGCGTTGACGTTCATGGGAACGCGCACCGACAAATGGCCAAGCTCGCAACTGGCCGGCATATCGGCGTTCTTCTGGCAGGTTGGCTACAAGTCCACGGCGGAATGGAAAGAGGAGATTGTCTTCCACGATCCGCAGAAGCTGACCAATGCGCCGCCGTCCGCCATGTTCCCGGACGGCACGCCGGTCAAGTTGGCTGTGGGGCAGGACCCGCGCGATGTCTTCGCCGCCTGGCTCGTGAATCCGCGCAATCCGTGGTTCACCCGCGCCATCGCCAATCGCGTCTGGGCATGGCTGCTTGGACGCGGCATCATTCATGAACCCGACGACATCCGACCGGACAATCCGCCATCGAACCCGGCCTTGCTGGCATATCTCGAACGCGAATTGATCGGCTCGCGCTACAATCTCAAACACCTGTACCGGCTGATCCTCAACTCCCAGACGTATCAACTTTCTCCCGTGCCGGCGTCCGACACACCGCAGGCGGCCGCCTGGTTTGCCCATTATCCGTTGCGACGACTGGAGGCGGAAGTGCTGATTGACGCGCTCAACCAGATCAGCGGCACGACCGAGAAATACTCCAGCCCGATACCGGAACCGTTCACCTTCATCCCCGAAACTCATCGTACCATCACCTTGGCCGACGCGAGCATCACCAGTTCGTTCCTGGAGTTGTTCGGGCGTTCCTCCCGCGATACCGGCATGGAATCCGACCGCAACAACCGGCCCAGCGACGCGCAACAGTTGCACCTGATCAACTCCAGTCACATTCGTCGCAAGCTGGAACAAGGTCCCAAGATGCGTGCTTTGATTTCCGGCCGGGACACGCCGCGCGATTCCGCCGTCAAAGTGTACCTCGCAATCCTATCCCGGTATCCCACCGACCAAGAACTGAAAATCTGGCAGGACTACCAGCAGAAGTCATCCGAGGGCGCCCGGCGCAGCCAAACCGATCTCGCTTGGGCGCTCATCAACAGCGCCGAGTTTCTCTACCGTCACTAATCATCAGAAGGAGACACCATGAACCATCTCATCACACGACGTGAAGCCATCCGCCGCAGCATCGTCGGCGCGGCCGGGTTGTGGTTGGCCGAGAGTTTTCTCTTACGCGCCTGGGCCGCAACCGCACCGGCCAAGCTGACCGGCAAGGCCAAGTCCGTCATCCAAATCTGGATGTGGGGCGGCCCCTGTCATCTCGACACCTTTGATCCGAAGCCCACGGCCGGCTACGATTATTGCGGACCGCTCAACGCGCCCATCGCCACCAACGTGGACGGCATCCAGATCGGTCAATTGCTGCCGACACTGGCCAAACATGCCGACAAGTATTCCATCGTCCGCAGCATGACCCACGGCAACAACGGGCACGAAACCGCCGCCTACATGGTGCAGACGGGACGGCCCGCCGGTGAACGCGACGTGTACCCATGCGTCGGCGCGGTGGTGTCGTTGTTCAAAGGCTACGAGGCCGGCTACAAGGACATGATCCCGCCGTACATCGTGCTCACCAGTCCACAGGGACGGTTCTCCGAGGCCGGTTTTCTCGGCCCGAAATACAAACCGTTCGCCACCGGCGGTGATCCGGCCCGAACACCGTTTGCCGTGGAAGGCATCGTCGCGCCCGGCATCACGGAACAACAACAACGGGAACGCCGCGAGTTGTTGCGCCAACTCAACACACTGGCCAACACGGTGCCCAACGACGCCCAAGTCCGCGCGTTGACGCACTCGCAGGATCAGGCCTACAACCTCATCCTCGGCGAGGGCACCAAGCTCTTCGACCTGTCCACGGAACCCGACGAACTGCGCGACGCCTATGGACGCACCACATTCGGGCAATCCTGTTTGATGGCGCGTCGCCTCGTCGAGCGGGGCGTGCCCTACATCACCATCAATTATCAAGGTTGGGACACGCACAAACAGCATTTCCAAACGATGAACCGCAAGCTGCCGGAGCTGGACAAGGGCATGGGCACGTTGCTGGCTGACCTCGCGCAACGCGGCCTGCTCGACTCCACCATCGTCTGGTGGAGCGGCGAGTTTGGCCGCACACCGAAAGTGCAATGGGAACCCCCTTGGAATGGCGGACGTGGTCACTGGGGAAAAGTGTTCTCGTCCGTCGTGGCCGGTGGCGGGTTCAAAGGCGGCCACATCGTCGGCGCGTCCGACGACAAAGGCAACGAAGTGAAAGACCGTCCGGTTTACCCGGTCGACATGATCGGCAGCATCTATCAGCAACTGGGAATCGACACCAACGCCAAACTGCCCCACCCGCAAGGACTCGACGTCCGCGTCACCGCACCGCCTTCCGATAAAATCAAATCGGGTGGACGCTTGAAGGAGATCATGACCTGATGAAGTCGTGCCGGCCATGGTTCTGCGCCGTGTTCTGCCTCGGCCTGACCGCTGTGTGGGCGCAACAAAACCAACGCGCTCCCCACATCGGTTACGTCTATCCGGCCGGCGGACAACAGGGCACTTCGTTTCAAGTCATTGTGGGCGGACAAAACCTCGGCGCCATCAGCAACGCTTACGTGACAGGCATCGGTGTCAGGGCCGTTGTCGCAAAAGTCACACGCCCGCTGAACCAGAAACAGATCAATGAACTGCGGGAACGCCTCATGGAACTGCAAAAGTTGCCCCGGCAACCGGACACCATCAAGGAGATCGCCGCGATCCGCGAAAAACTGGCCGGTGCGATGAAAAAAGCCCCACCGGCCATTGCCGACATCGTGACGTTACAGGTGACCGTTGAGCCTGACGCCCCGCCGACTCAACGCGAACTGCGCTTGGGCTCACCCGCCGCCTTGACCAATCCGCTCGTTTTCCAGATCGGACAGGTGCCGGAATTCCGCGAACCGGAGAAGAAAGAATCGCTCGTCGTGAAATTGCCGGCCACGATCAACGGACAAATCATGCCGGGCGAAGTGGACCGGTACCGATTCACCGCGGCCAAAGGCCAATCCTTGTTGGTCTCGGTGCAAGCGCGCGCGCTCATCCCCTACCTGGCCGATGCGGTGCCCGGCTGGTTTCAGGCAACCGTCGCGCTGTTCGACGCCACCGGCAAAGAACTGGCGTACGCCGACGACTACCGGTTCATGCCCGACCCGGTCCTGTTCTATCGCATTCCCGAAGACGGCGAATACACCATCGAGATCAAGGACTCGATCTACCGCGGCCGGGAAGATTTCGTGTACCGCATCACGGTGGGCGAACTGCCGTTCCTGACTGGCGTGTTTCCGCTCGGCGGCAAAGCGAAGGTGTCCACCCCGGTCGAGTTGCGCGGGTGGAACCTCACCGGCTACAAGATCAACATCGAACCGGCTGAAGACGTGAAGATCCACGCCCGCCTGAAAGGATATATCTCCAACCTCATGCCCTTCGTCGTGGACGAACTGCCCTCAATCACGGAAGCCGAAACCGACCAACCAGAGCCGGTACGCTTGCCGTTGGTGATCAACGGTCGCATCAACCGACCGGATGACACCGATGTGTTCCGATTCGAGGGCCGAGCCAATGAAACCATCGTCGCCGAAGTGAAGGCGCGACGGCTGGGTTCGTCGTTGGACTCCAAGCTGCTGCTTACCGACTCAGCCGGTAGAGTGATCGCCATCAACGACGACTCCGAAGACAAGGGCACCGGCTTGAACACGCATCACGCCGATTCGTATCTGACCGCGACACTGCCGGCCAACGGAG
>CAZEQV010000105.1:3683-10543 GCA_964514435.1 uncultured Verrucomicrobiota bacterium | reverse complement strand
TTCATGTCGCAAAGCGTCATGTCGGGAACGCTACCAGGATGCAAGCCTACCGCGGCATATACACCGTCAAACTGCCCGGCAATCTCAACTGTGCGTCGGGAAGACTCGATGTCGGTGCCGATGCTGACGATGCGTTCCACTCCGGCTTGTCGAGCGCGCTCAACCACACCGGTCAGATCGTCCGAAAAATCCGGGAAGCAGAGATGGGCATGTGTATCAATCAACATAGTGCTTGCGCGGCGTTGCCGGGTTGTTTACCACAGTGCCAGCAATCAACACACGGAGGAAATCATGTCTCGACCAGTCACACTTTTCACCGGCCAATGGGCCGACCTGACCTTTGAAGTCGCTTGCCAAAAAGCCAAGTCGTTCGGATACGACGGCATCGAGTTGCCCTGTTGGGGCGACCATTTCGATGTCAGCCAAGCCTGCAACAGCAAATCCTATTGCGATTCGCGGCACGAAATCCTCGCCCGGTACGGTCTCAAGACTTGGGCTATCAGCAACCACCTCGCAGGCCAAGCCGTCTGCGACAACATTGACGCCCGCCACAAAGCCATCTTGCCGGCTCATGTCTGGGGTAATGGCAAACCTGACGGGGTTCGCAAACGAGCCGCCGAAGAAATGATGCGCACCGCGCATGCTGCCAAAAATCTTGGTGTCAAAGTGGTCAACGGTTTCACCGGCAGCAGCATCTGGCATTTGCTTTACAGCTTCCCGCCGGTATCGCCTGCGGCAATTGACGAGGGGTTCGAGTTCTTCGCCACGATGTGGAACCCGATCCTTGATGAATTCAAACGTTGTGGCGTGAAGTTTGCGCTGGAAGTGCATCCGACCGAGATCGCGTTCGACATCGCCAGTGCGGAACGAGCGTTGAAGGCATTGAAGAACCGCAAAGAGTTTGGGTTCAATTACGATCCGTCCCACTTGGGCTATCAAGGCGTGGATTATGTGAAGTTCATCCGCACGTTTGCCGACCGGATCTATCACGTTCACATGAAAGATGCCTGGTGGGGTCACGGCGATGGTACCGTGGGCGTGTTCGGCGGCCACACCAACTTCGGCGACGCCCGCCGATATTGGGATTTCCGCAGCCTCGGCCACGGCGACGTGAACTTCGAGGAGATCATCGTCGCCTTAAATGACATCGGCTACCAAGGACCGCTCTCCGTGGAATGGGAAGACATCCGCATGGATCGAGAACATGGCGCGTCAGAAGCGTGCGCGTTCGTCCGCAAAGTGGATTTCAAGCCAAGCAACGTCGCGTTCGACGCCGCGTTCGAGAAGAAGTAGGCGACGGTCATCTGGTTCCAAATATCCGCGGAAACAGACGGGGCCGCCGAAGGCCATTTGAAACCTCCGAATGACACCCGGCTTTTTCTGGGAACCCGATTCGCAACGGTCAATCCACGCTCCACGACTGGCTGTCACCCAGCGACCTACTTCGCGCAACCGCAGGTTGCCGGCATGGTCCACGAGGAGAAGCCGAACCAGCAGTGGCGGCGTCCCGCCGCCTCCCGATGCACGGCCAACATCAGCATAGCTTTCCTCAAGCTACAGATAAGAGGAGCCAGAGCACAACGTCCCCCGGTAGCAGAGCGGTTACGCGACCCAAGACGAGCCGGACGGCCGTCATACATCTGACGGCTGCTTGGCTAGCCCGGCGGTGGTGCGGCGCACCTCGAGAAACGATGGCTCAGCGGCGGCGGCGGATGACCCAGAGCCCGGCGGCCCCAATCACGACTAAGAAGAAGGATGACGGTTCCGGCACGATGGTAAAGCCCCACGCCACCCCGTCGTAGATCGTTATCGTCCGCGTGCTGTAGTCCGCCTTTGATAGATACGCCTCCGCGTACCAAAAAGCGCTCGTTTCACGCAACGGACTGTCGTACATGCTGCTGTTGGTGTATTGGAAAGGATACAACGGCGGCGGGAACCCACCGGAGCCGATATGGTTGTCCAAGTACGGGTTGCCCGGCAACGAGCCACCCAGTTTCTTGTCCGTGTAGATGACCTGGGTCCAGACGGCCTCATTGGTGTTCGCGGTGCTATTGCCGTCATCGCCGATCCGTGGCGGATCATTGGTGCCCGGCGTATAGAGGATGTTGAGTTCCACCCCGCCAAAGACGTTGTTCGTCAGATACGCCCGATAGATGTCAATTTGCAGCGTGGCGTTCAGCGTTCCGCCGGTCACAACCGTCCATTGGTCGGTGAGCGCCAAGCTACTGTTCCAGCTATTAAACGCAGCAATATAATACGCCGAGCTCGGTCCGTTCGTGAGCAGGACCGGGGTATACGCCGTCACGGTGGCGCTCGGCCCGCTGGTAGCGTAGACCGGTGACGGATCGGTCACGCTCAGGGTGGTGGCGCGCGCCATCGTCGTGCAGACGAGCAGCGCACCGACAAGCACCCACACACGTACCAACTGCATACCTCGCTTCATGTTGCTTCTCCTTTGGGTTGTTGATTATTCACTGCACCTCGATCGTCATGGGGGCCGTTTCGACACGGCCGCTCCAGACGGGGACCGTTGCGTTACTGTTTTCTCCGCCGCTCACATACCGGACGGTCAGACGGTAGTGGCCCGGGGTGACGCCGACGAACTCCCAGATCCCGCCGAACCCATCCGGTCCCCACGCGCGGGGCGCGACTGCCGTCACTGCTCCTTCGAGATGGACAGGTCGAGGTATGGTTAGGCCCGCCCCCGGTGGGAGAGGATCAGACACCCAACCAGTTCGACGGGTGGCGTCGCGCGCGTAGTGGTACCGGAGCGGAGCGCCGCCGACGCGGGTGAGCGTGAGTTCAACCGCTTCGAAAAGTCGAAAACGAAGCGGCTGGGCGGAGCCGTTCGTGATCGTCAACTCAAGCGGTACCTCGGTGGTTTGGTGGCCGGTGGGTAATCGCCAAACCGGCATTGTGCGCGCCTGGAACTGCACGCCGTTGGTGGTCATCGGCTCAGACAGCACCAACTGCGGCGAGTGCGGCTCGGTTCTCGGCGTGGCATCGCCCCAGACGAGTGCGGGCAGACAAGACACAATCACTACCGGACATACTGCCCAATCGAACCAGACTATCTTGCCCGTGCGATCCATAGGCTTGCGACCCGACTCGGGTTGGGGGAGTAGCGTCACCTACCTCCGCCCAACGCCCGATCAATAACATATGTCGGGGGAAAGTCAAGTTGGCGATGAAATGAAAATCTCTTTCGAGGCCGGATGGCGGTTCGTCTCGTGCACGCGTTAGGAACTTCAACGCGAGAAACGACAACATCCCATGACGGCGCGTGCAAGTCCAATTCTGACGACACGTGATTTTCAGTTCCACCCAAAGATACCGGATTGGCCGACGCGCAGGTGGCACTGTTGACGGCGCGGATCCACGAACTGACCGAGCACTTGCCGTTGCATCGCAAGGATCACAGTTTGCGCCGGGGGGTTGCTGATGATGAGAAGACAGCGACGACGGTTGTTGGTTTACTTCAACCGGACCCAACCGCAGTAGGGTGTGCATCGGAGCCACACATCTGATTCATCGAAGTTCATGTGACTGTGACCATGACATTGTGCGTCTTCCGGTGCCTCATGGACGCGATGACGTTGGCAGGGAGTTTTTTTTGCCGTCGAGCGTCACGGTGACTTTGCCATTCTGAATGCCGGCAGGATTCTTGATCGTGATCTCTCGCGTCGCGACGCGGTATTGCCGGGTCATCTTGGCTTGGGTCCAATCACTCGGCAGACACGGCTCGATCCGGTACAGGTCGGGATCAGATTCGTGGCGAGGCGCTGACAACATCGGGCGGGTCATAGCTGAAATTTCGCCAAGTGCAACAAGTCTTGCGGGCGACAGGGAGCCAGTGTGGCCTTGATGAGACTGGCCTTACTCATGAGACGGATAGGCATCTTATCATACATCGTCTCCACACGGCGGCGAATCGCGCCTCGGCACCCGCCGCCTTCCAAGATTCGCGGTCGAACGAACCGTCATCCTCGCCCGGACGAATCAGCCTTTCCTGAAAGATGCGGGGCGGGGACAGAGCGGCATATTTTGCGAGGTCCAAACTGTCAACTGTCGAGAGATGACACTTCACTTCGGTCTGTGACGTCGCATGCCCCAGCGGACTTCTCCTCCTCTACCATCAACACATGGAAAGTCATCGGGACATCCCATTTTCGCCCTCAATTTCCGCACGGGGACCATCGTCCGTCACTACTGCTGATTCACGCGACACTTCGGCAGCGCAGCCTTCAAAGCCGTAATCTCCTGCGGCGAGCAGTGTGCCGGCAAAGAAAGTTTCTGAAGGTGGGGGAGTACGCCCAACAAGACCGCGTTCGTTACGCCGGTTCCCCGCAGGTCCAGCGAAGTCAGTCCGGTCAGGTTGGTCAGCGGGGCCACGTCCGTCACCGGCGCTTCCCGCAAGGCGATCTTCCGCAACGCCGCGCAACCGGCCAGTGGTGACAAGTCGGTTACACGCGCGCTTGCAATGTCCAACTCCACCAATCGTGACAACCCCTCCACGCCAGCCAGTGAAACCATGGATTTCGCGTGCCAGATCCGCAGCCATTGGAGGGTGGCACAATCCGCCAATACTCGCAAATCAGCCAACGGCGCGCGATGCAACTCCGCAGCGGCCAGCGCCGGCAAGGTTCGCAAAACCGCATACTCGTTGGAGGACACTTGCAGCATGTTGAGGGTGACGGACTGCAGTTTGGGCAGACCGCGCAAGGGCGCGAGTGAGAAGTTGCCGGGACACGCAGTGACCCCAAGGAATTGAAGATCGCGCATCCGGGCAACTCCTTCCAAGCGGACATTGCCAACGGTGTGCAACCGGAGATGAACCAAGTTCGGCAATTCGGAAAGCACTTGCGCGTTGGTAACGGTCACGCCGCCCAGGCTCAGTCGTTGCAGAGATCGGTGCTGCGCCAGCGGTTGGAGATCAAGTCGCCAATTCGTGTTACTCGTGACAACGCGGTTAGCAGCGAACTCCACAAGATTCGACAATCCCGTCAGGGGCGTCAGATCCGTAATCCGCGTCCCCACCAAATAGACCTTCGAAACCCACGGCACGGCGGCGAGCGTGGCAAACTCGGGATCGCCGCTCTGCTCACTGAAATAGATCCGTCGTTCGCGATACCCGGACACCTTCTCAACCATCTGCTTGGTGGCGTCGTCAAAGCGGACAAGCGTAGTCAAGTCAGACTCAATCTGCACCGTGGGATCCGGCTCATTACTCGAAGCCAGCACCGGCCACATACCGGCCAAGAACATGAAGAACAGAATGCGTCTCATTGGTTGTCTTTCGCTTGGAAGATGGGGCACCGCGGTTGTATGAGGTCTTTCGACATTCATGACTGTTGTTCCCCACCGTTACCACAAACTTCTGCCAATGCGCATCTCCCAGAGTCGCGCTCTGAGCCACAATTCGGAGGAGCCGGAACGTTTTGCCCTAGCAGCGGCGTGGATGCGGCGTAATCTAAAGTAGAAAAGAGAGGCAATTTCGAATGTCATCGCGCAGACTTGGAGGCTCAGGATGGCGCATGACAACCGGGACCAACAACGGAAAGGGACGATCATGGAAACGGCGACTCGACAAATGATCGAGAGCATGGAAGTCAACCGGGAGAAATTGGCCGAGGATCTGCGTGTGCTGATTCGCGACGCGGAGGCCTTGATGAAAGATGGCGCGACCATGGCCGGCGGCAAGGCCGAGGAATTGAAAGCTCGCCTGCAGGTCTCGTTGAACAAAATGAAGGAAAACTGCCATCAACTCGAAGAGAAAGTCGTGGCAGGAGCCAAAGCCATGGACAGGGCGATCCGGGCGCACCCGTATGAGTCCATGGGCATCGCCTTTGGCGTCGGCTTGCTCATCGGCGTGCTCGTCACCCGCAAGTGAATTATGGAACAGGCAGCGGTTACGGAATTCGGCATATTTGCGTCCTTGCGGCGAATGTTTGATTCGGTTTTGGCGCTGGTTCAAAACCGGTTTCAGTTGTTCACCGTGGAACTGCAAGAGGAGAAGATCCGGCTCATTGATCTGCTGCTGCGCGTGGCGGCTGTGGTGGTGCTCGGAATCATGACCCTTGTCACCGCCACGGCGTTGATTGTGGTCTGGCTCTGGAACACCTCGCCAGTGGTGGTGCTGATCATTATCACCTTGTTGTATGGCGGTTCGGCTGCCGTCATCGGATACAGCATCCAGCGGCGACTGCGAAGCGGACCAATGCCATTTGCCGGCACGCTGGCCGAGTTCAAGAAGGATCGCGAATGTTTGGGCAAACGCAACTAACCGAACTGCAAGCCCGCAAGTCGCTCCTGCTCCTGCAAGCAGAAGCGCACCGGAGCCTGCTGGCGTCGGACGCCCATTGGGTCGCAGATTCACTGCATTGGATTGAGCCTGCCTATCACACATGGCCACAGATTAAACCGTTGGCATGGATATTCGCGCCTCTGGCCGGTCTTGCAGTGGCGCGACATGGACGGTCGGTCTGGCGATGGGCGGTTCCCGCTCTGAAACTATGGCGTGGTTTGAAGTGGGCAAAGTCTGCGTTCCGTATGTAGCGCACGTGGAGTTCGTTCGCTCTGTCTTCCATGGTTCCCTAACCTGTCTCCTCTCTCACAAACGACGCGGGGAAGGAGACGGACTTTGGTTGCGGCTGCGCTTCATGAAGGAAACAGCCACGGTGCTTGACGCAAACGTCGCTCCCGATTTCGATTTGGGTAGCACGTCCTCAAAGGCTCGCTCACTGCTGCCGTCGCAACAACTGCACGGGGATGTTCGGATCATCTGTTGGGAATACCCAGAACGCGAAAAGGTTGAATGCTGAAGCCTCGGAGAACGTTACAACATACCCTCCGCCCTCCTC
>CAZEQV010000105.1:0-3673 GCA_964514435.1 uncultured Verrucomicrobiota bacterium | reverse complement strand
GGTCACCAGCGGGTCGTCACCGGAGACTTGGAAATCCTCGTTCCGCACAACCTGTCCTGGCCCCAGAACCTCGTGCGGCGTCTGTGCCAACTGCGCCTTGACCAAGTCGAGTCCGCTGGCAATCGAGAGAACAACCACGCGGGAATGCAGCTTGAACACCGTGCCCGAGCATGAACGCAAATCGAGCCCGATGTAGTTGCGAATGGCTTCAATGAGGCCGACGGGAATCCCCTCCTGAAACGCGAAGAAGTCATCAGCAACTTTGATCTTCTCCTGTTCCAGCCACCGGACCAGCAACGACTTCACCACCGGGTTTTCCGCGTGACAGCGTATCTCGCCTGTCCGACTCACTCCATCTTTCACCTTTGTGAAAACCACGACATATTCGCCGCTACCGCCGACCGTCACGGAGTCCTCCGAGACCTGAAATGGAACCCCTTCACCTTCGACCAACTTGGTCAATCCACCAATGGCCATCGGTTTGCGGGAACGAAATGCATAAGCATTGCTCATAGTTTCAACTGCACCAAAACCCAGAATGCCGGGTCGAACGCACCGTCGTCCTCGCCTCGACGAATCAGCCTTTCGTGAAAAATGCGCGCCTTCATTACATGCCAATCTTACCACACGCGTCGGTGAATGGAGGCAGCGTTCTCGCGTCGCTCCTGCGATGTTCCACGACTGGCCGTCAACCCCGGCGAGCTACGTCGCACAACCGATGGGTGCCGGCATGGTCCACGAGGAGAAGCCGAACCAGCAGAGGCGGCGTGCCGCCGCTTCACGATGCACACCCACGATCAGCTTAGCTTTCCTTACGCTGCATATGAGGAGCGCCGACGCACAACTTCGCCCCATGGCAGCGGCAAGTTACAGTTTGCGGAGTTGCTCCCGGTTACACCTTGGTGACTCGTTCAGTCTTTACACCGCCAAGGGAGGAACACGTTTCGGCAGCAGCGGCGTGGAAACTACTCGTGGGATTCAGCAGCGTTCGTCCAGACCAATTCATACCATAGCGTCCGGTATGGCGGACCGATCGTGAACATGGCGCGCTGGTCACCGGCGGCGTGGACGGGCACCCGTCCGGCGCGCTGGCCGCGTTCATCGAGAGCGTGGACGGCGAGGGCAGCAGCCGGGCCGGGCAAAGTTATCGTGGCGGCAATGGTCTCGACAACCGTGGGCGCTTTTCCCCACGACTCCAGTTCCCACCGCGTCTGGGCCTCGCGTTCGCTGGTGCGCCATTGCATGCCGGTGTTCTCGGCGCGGCCAGTCGCCACGAGCACCGCGCGTCGGGGCGGTCCCGGTAGCTCGCAGAGACTGAGGCAGCAACCGTGATTGAGATTGGAGGCGACGCGGAAAGTCACCGCGCCGAGGTTGACCGTGCGATTGGCGAAGTAGCCAAACACGCTTTTCGTGCGCGGGGTGTTGATGATCAGGATATCGCGACCAGGTTCGGTGCCATCGAGAATCAACTCACCGGTGTCCGAAACGTGCCGGTTGGCGGGGCTCAAGGGGGGTGGCATGGGCGGAGCGGCGGCGGGGTTGGTCGTGACGATAGTTTCCATGCGATGGCGCACGATGTAGTCGGCATCGAGACCGAGGTGCCCGGCGTGGGCCAAGTTCCACGCGGAACCACGGCGGGCCAGGATGTCGAGTTCGATTGCGGGCGTCATCGTCGCGGCGACGGCTGCGCGGGCGGGCGCGAGGTCGCCGCGCCGGAACAGCAATGCCGAGGGAAGGAGGTTGACCATTTTGGTGGGGTGCTCGGCAATATCGAGGCCGCTCAGGAATTGTTGGTTCCAGCGCGCGGCGTGGCTGTAGGCAAACAGGTACGCCGCGTCCCAAGCTTGCAGCGCGGCGTGTACGGCGAGAAACAATGGCGCCTCGCCGGCGAACACGTTCGGCGCGGCCTGATTGAACTCCGTGACGCTATACGGTTTGCCCGCGACCCGGCCATGCGCCACCCACCGGAGCCGGCCGCCGGGCGAGGCGGCGGACACGTGCGAAACATTGGCGATGTCCCAATCGCGTTTCCCCCAGGCCCACGGCGCGCTCCGCCAGCGCGGGTTCTCGAAATACACGTGGTTGTCCACCACATCCAGCTCGGCTTGGATGCTCATCAAGCTGGACGCTCCTGTCGAGCCAATCACCAGCGCCGCCACGCCCAATTCGTCTTTCAAGTAGCGCCGCATCGCGCGGTAGTAGTCGGCCTCCACAGCGCGCAGGAAGGCAAGCCACGCGGACTGTTGTTCAGCCGGTTGCTCCGAAAAACCTTCCCGCGCCAGCAACGGACCACCCCAGCGTTTCTCCAAGGGATGGCGAAACGCATCCGGCAATTCGTGCAGATGCGGTCGCCGTTTGGTGTCGAACCAATAGTTGACCAGTCCGTTCTCATTCAAGATTTCCACGAAAGCCACGGACGGGTCGGCGGCGAACGGCAATCCCGTGTAGGTGTTGGTGTGGGCGAGCAAATCGCGGGCGAACTGCTGGTGCAACGCGAGGCTGGGGCCATGCCACATTCCCAGCAGATGCTGCGCCTTGCCGGTCACGTTCGTCACCGCGGCCGGCAACCCGTCAGCCGGCGAGAACTGACGCGAGACCAGCAGGTTCAGGTTGACGTAAATCCCGTTCGCCTTCAGTTGCGCGACCAGATAGTCTAGCCGGTCCACCGCTTCCGGGTCAAAGGTTCGCGCCTGCTGCGGGTCCCGATGCCAGATGCCGTCCGGAAAGCGCCGCTCGTCGAGGTGATGAACACGCACGATGTTGATTCCAAACTTCGCCAGCCGGGCCGCGATCTTTTCGGCAGCGGGTTTCTCCGGCAAGTTCGCCCCGTAACACAAGTTCACGCCAAAGAAGCGGATCGGCTCGTCACCGACATAGAGCCGGCCATCGGACCGTGCCGTGACAGGACCAAAGCGGCCGGCCGGCTTGTGATTGAGCCACGCGAGATCGGTCGGGCCGGTAGAGCCATCGTCCCACGGCAACACAAACGGCGACAGCGCCACTTGGGCGTCCAGCACCGGCAGGGGCGGACGGCCCGGTGCGGGCAACGGTGGCCGATCCGGTTGAGACGGCTCCTCGGCGACCGCCTTCTGGGAATGGCCCGGTTCGGCCCCGAGGCAGCGCGTACCGGCCCAACACGCCAGCCCGCAAACGATCACGATGGCAGCACGGTTCAAGACCGCCCCCGCCCTTCCCTTGGTGCCCCGACGACCCGTCGCGTTGCTGGCGACCCGCCTGTGCTCGATTGCCCCACGAATCTCTGTAGCATAGATACTCTTTCGTTCCGCGCAGTGTGCTTGACTACCCCGTGACATTCAAGTGTGGCGAAGCAGCAAGTGGTTGCGGCGTTGCCTCCGTTGGTGGGCGCGGACATTACTTGCAGAGGCAGCGCAGAACGGGCGGCATTCGCCGGCGTGGGGTTGACCCATAAATCCAAGTCCTGCGGGTAACACGGCTCGGTGTGGTAGATGACCGGCTGCACCCCAGCGACCAGATACTCAACGTGTTCGTCGTTGAAAATGCTCAACAGTTCTTTGAAGTCGAGATTCGCTGGCACGGCGTCCTTTGAAGAGTTCGGCTTCGGCCACCATCTCCCACGCGGCGGCAAACCGGGCCTCGGCGCCCGCCGTCTGCAGAACGCGCGGTCTGCAGTTTGGATTCCGCTGAAGAACCT
>CAZEQV010000104.1:0-10853 GCA_964514435.1 uncultured Verrucomicrobiota bacterium | reverse complement strand
AACGCCGCCAAATCATACGGGGCAAACCGGCCTTGGAATTGGTCGAGGAAGCCGTTCACCTGTTGCGGCGCGTTCCGGTCAGGTTCCTTGCGGTGTACTATCTCGGCGCACTGCCGTTCGTTTTGGGGTTGGTGTATTTCTGGTCAGACATGAGCCGGGGCGCGTTGGCGTACCAGCGAGCCGGTGCGTCGGCGTTGGGCATGGCTTTCCTGTACGCGTGGATGAAGGTCTGGCAAACGGTTTTTTGCCGGCAACTGCGCGGCTTCGTCAGCGGACGCGAACCCGACCGGAGCCGGTTGCTGACGTGGCGCACGGTTGCCCTGCAATCGTTCGTGCAATCCACGTCTTTGTTTGCCTTGCCGCTATCGGCGATCATCACATTGCCGGTGGGCTGGGTGTACGCGTTTTACCATAGCGCGACGGCTGTGGACGACGGCTCGGAATCGAGCCTGACCGGACTGGTGAAACGAGCGTACCGGCAAGCCATGATGTGGCCGCAACAGAATCACCTGCTGATGGTCGTGCTGTTCACGTTTGGCTGTTTTGTGTTTGTGAACCTGACTCTGGGGCTGGTCATTTTGCCCGTGCTGGTGAAGATGCTGCTGGGGATCGAGTCAGTGTTCACCATCAGCGGGGAAGCCGTGTTGAACACCAGTTTTCTCGCCGCCGTGACCGGGCTGACGTTCCTGTGCGTGAATCCTCTCGTCAAGGCTGTGTATGTGCTGCGCTGTTTCTACGGGGAATCCTTGGTGACGGGCGAAGATTTGCGGGCGGAATGGCGGGCGCGATTGCCGGCGGCGCTTGGGCTGGCTTTGATTCTGGTGTTTTCGGGTTCGAACGCATCGGCGCAAGCGGAGGCGACAAGATCCGAGAACGCGGAACGGCTGAACGAATCCATCGAGCGGGTGCTGGAACGTCCGGAGTTTGCGTGGCGATTTCCGCGAGGAACGCGGCCGGAGCAGTTGGAGGAAGACCGCAACTGGTTGCAGCGTCAGTGGGACAGTTTCACCGCGATTGTGAAGAGATCGGGACAGAAGATTCGCGAGTGGTACTGGAAGTTTCGAAGCTGGGTCACCGACTGGCTGCGGAGTGGGCGGTTCCGGTCGCGTGACAGGGGCGGGAGCGACTGGGCCGGATCGGTTCAGTTGTTGGTTTTCGCGGTGTTGGCGGGTGTGGTGTGCGTGCTGGTGATGTTTTTGTGGCGGGCATGGCGACGGCGAAAAACCGTGGGTGCGGTGCAAGCGCAGGCGGTACCGGGTGTGCCCGATGTGGCGGATGAGCGTGTATTGGCGACGGAGTTGCCGGCCGATGGATGGCTGCGGCAAGCGCGGGAGTTGATGGAAGCCGGTGAGCTTCGGCTGGCATTGCGGGCGATGTATCTGGCGAGTTTGTCGCACCTGGCGCAGGCGGAGTTGATTCGCGTGGCCTCCTTCAAATCCAACCGGGACTATGAGCGTGAATTGACGCGACGCGCCCGCCATCGTGACGAGCTGCTGCGGGCGTTTGGCGAGAATGTGGCGGTATTCGAGCGATCTTGGTACGGATGGCACGAGGTCACACGAGAGATGTTGGCGCGGTTCGGAGCCAATGTGGAAAGGATTCAGCGCGGTGAATAGTGTCGGCAGGAATGCGTGGCGGTGGTTGGCGGGGCTGATTGTCTTGGTGGCGGTGTTCGCCTGGGGGCTGGGGCATATGTTTGCGCTGCGGTTTGAGGCCGGTGACGTGTATCCGCCGCATTCATCGTTGCGGGCGGATCCGTTGGGCGCGCGGGCGTTGCGGGAGGCGTTGGACATGGTGCCGGGCGTGTCGGCCCGGCCCAGCTTCGATCCGCTGGAGCAGATCGAAGATGTTCGAAACACCACCGTATTCTGGATCGGCGAGGATCCAATGAATCTCCGGCACACGATGGGAGTCGAAGCGGATGCGATGGCAGCGGTGGTGTTGCGGGGCGGGAGGTTGGTGATCGGGTTTCAGCCGTTCACAGAACAAGAATGGTTTTTTTCACAAAACCTGACCAACAAATCGGACAAGGTCCGCAGGGACAGGAAACCAGTCGTGCGGTCCGATCCAAAGTGGAAAAGCGTGCTGGAACGGTTTGAGTGCCGCGTTGGTTTCGAGAAGGTGGCATTGGCGAGGGACGGGAAGGTGGAACCCGTCGAGGTGACGCTGGTGGCGAGTCGGGTGTCATTGCCGGACTCGCTCCGGTGGCGGTCGGGGCTGTATTTCCGTGACCTCGGTTCCGCATGGGAAGTGATCTATTCAAGGGACGATATGCCGGTCGTGATCGAGCGAAGAGTGGGGGTGGGTTCGGTGGTCATGATGGGCGATTCGTATCTGCTGAGCAACGAGGCCATGTTTCGCGAACGGGAGCCGGAGCTGTTGGCGTGGTTGGTAGGCGAGAATCCCCGCGTCCTTTTTGATGAAACGCATCTTGGTGTGGTGAGCACACCGGGTGTGATGACCTTGGTGCGAAATTACCGGCTTCATGGCTTGCTGGCCGGTTTGGTTGTCCTGGCCGGATTGTTTGTCTGGAGAAACGCGGCCAGTTTGGTGCCCCGCCGCGATCAGGCGCTGTCAGGCACCGTTGCGGAGACGGCCGGCAAGGATTCCGCGACCGGCTTGTTTCAACTTTTGCGGCGCAATGTGAGTGCGCAGGAATTGCTGCCGGTCTGTATGGCGGAATGGACCAAGACGTGCGCGCGGGGACGCGGGAACTTGACTGAGAAAGTCGTCCGTCTTCAATCGGTCGTTGAATCGGAGAAGCGGAAGCCCGCGCGCAGCCGGAACTTGGTGGAAGCGTACCGGCAGATGGCAGGGATTGTGGCGGAACGAACGTGATCGGGACCGTTTTTCAGATTGATTTTCAGGCAGGCGGTACGCACAATCCGCGCACTTCAAAGGAGACATTGTCATGACCATTGCGATTACATTGATACTTGCTGCCGCGGCTTACCGTTTGTTGCCGGATTCATTGCAGCCTTGGAACTTTGCGCCGATTGGCGCGCTGGCGTTGTGCGGCGGGATGTATCTGGGGAAACGATACGCTTTGTTGCTGCCGTTGGGCGCGATGTTGCTCAGTGACTTGTTTCTGGGGTTTGATGTGACCAGCCCGGCTGTGTACGCCTGTTTTGTGGTGTCGGGCTTGTTCGGTCTGGCGTTGCGTGAGCGCCGCCGCCCCACTTGGATCGCCGCCGGTACGCTGGGGGGAGCGATGGTTTTCTTTGTGGGGACCAACTTCGCTCACTGGTTGTTGACGGATATGTACGCCAAAAGCCTCGACGGTCTGGTGTTGTGCTATGTCAATGCGCTGCCGTTCTTCCGTGGCACGCTGCTTGGTGATGCGTTGTTTGTGACCGCATTTGTTTGCGTGATGGAGTTGGTTGCCCGCAAACAGACCGAGACCGTTCACGCATAGAGGCGTTCGAGTCGTGAAGATTGCGCATCTCAAACAGATTCCGGCTGACCGTGTGCAGATGGACGGGGCCAAAGATTGCCGGATTCAGGTGGCGGTGGGGCCGACGGACGGGGCGCCTAATTTTGCGATGCGCTTCTTTGAAGTGGAGCCCGGAGGCCACACGCCGCTGCATCATCACCCGTACGAGCATGAGATCTACGTCATGGAAGGCAAGGGCACGGTTTGGCGCGAGGGTCGCGAGGTGATGATTGAACCGGGTCATGTCCTTTACATACCGGCTGATGAGAAACACCAATTCAAGAATGCCGGTGAGAAGCCGTTCAAGTTCATGTGCCTGATTCCGGCCAAGTTCCAGCAGTGCTAGATGGCGCGTCTCACCAAGATTTACACGCGGACGGGCGACAAAGGGGATACCGGTCTTGTCGGCGGGGAACGTGTTAGCAAGGATTCGCCGCGCCTCTGGGCGTGCGGGACGGTGGATGAACTCAACTCCGCGCTGGGCGTCGCGCGGGCTTTCAAGGTGGATCGAAAAACGGACGCCAAACTCGCCGCCATCCAGAATGATCTGTTCGACTTGGGCGCTGAACTGGCGGGGGCGCCGGGAATGGTTCGGCAGGAGCAGATTGACGCGCTGGAGAAATGGATGGATGCCTGCAATGCCGAACTGGGATCGTTGCAGGAGTTCATCTTGCCGGGTGGCGCGCTGGCAGCGGCGCAACTTCATGTCGCGCGCACGATCTGCCGTCGAGCCGAGCGGCTGTGTGTGCGATTGGCCGGGAAGGAAGAAATCGGGCCTCTGGTGATTCCGTACCTGAATCGGCTCAGCGATGCGCTGTTTGTTTTGGCGCGTTGGGTGAACTACAAGGCCCGTCGCCAAGATGTGTTTTGGAAGAAGTAATCCGGTCGCGTGATTCTAGGCGCTGATCAGGGCTTCGCCGAAGCGGACGCTCAGGGCGGTGAACACAATTTCGGCGATCTGGGAAAGATTGAACCGGGAATTGTCTATCACCAAGTCGTGATAGAGCGGGTAGGTGGGATCCCACGCAAAAAAGGATCGCAGGTAGCGTTCGCGTTCGATTTGGCCTTGCTGGACGACTTTCACCGCTTCGTCTTGTGAGATTTTCCGATTGGAAGCCACGTTGTGAACGCGCCAGTCGAAGGGCGCTTCCAGCCGGATGTGCAGACCCGTTTTCAAATCTTGGGTGAGCATGTGGCTGCCGCGTCCGAGAAGCACGCAATGTCCGTGTTCCGCGAGAGAGCGAACGACTTCTGCCATCTTGCGGATAATGACGGGATCCTGCGCCCGGCTGTTGAGCAGAGAATCAAACAGTTCGACCATTTCACTGCGTCGGCGCTCGGCGAGTGATTCCACCACAGCGCGACGCAGGTGGAGTTCGTTGGCGACCCGGTCGAGCAACTCTTGGTCGTAGGATATCCATGCCAGACTGGGGCGGAAGCGCTCGTTTAACATTCCCGCCAGCATACCGGCAAGGGCACGGCCGTCACAGCCGAACTGGCGTGAGACGGTGATGAAGGGATAGTGTTCCGGTATGAACTTGTGACCTGTCTCCCGAGCCTTGTTCCAAGCATGAACATGAGCCGAGATTCGCGCTTCAAGATTTGCTCCCACCCATCCGTGTGAACCGGTGCTCATTTGTCCACGTGAACGTAGTCCGCAACGTGCA
This sequence comes from uncultured Verrucomicrobiota bacterium, assembly GCA_964514435.1. GTDB lineage: Bacteria > Verrucomicrobiota > Verrucomicrobiia > Palsa-1439 > Palsa-1439 > CAZEQV01. Next base: position 5,753 of record CAZEQV010000104.1, on the reverse strand, counting down.
ACCGCGCAAGCGCCCGGCTCAACGCCGCTTGCGCGCGGGGGACATCGGTATCCGGAGCGCGTTCCGCGAGACGTTTCTCTGCCCGTTCCTTGGCCCTCTGGGCGCGCGCCTTGTCAATTTCACTAGGATGTTCCGCGCTTCGCGTGAGAATCGTGGTGCGTTCCTTTTGGACAACCAGGAAGCCACTGCCCAAGGCGATGTACTGGTCTTTGTCCTCGGGGGTGCGAATGCGGAACGGCCCTGGCTTGAGGGCGAACACAAAAGGCGCGTGGTTGGCCAGAATCTCAAACAACCCTTCCTGACCGGGCGCGATTACGAACTTCGCCTCGCCGGTCAGGAACAGTCTCTGAAGGGTGAGAATCTCGAATGAAAATGTTTTCTCGTCGGCCATGTTCGTCTGGCTGGCTTACTTCTTCATTTTCTCAGCTTTTTCCCGCGCTTCCTCAATCGCGCCCACCATGTAGAACGACTGTTCAGGCAGATCATCGCATTTGCCATCGAGGATTTCCTTGAAGCTGCGGACGGTGTCCGCGATGCGGACATATTTGCCCTCAAACCCGGTAAACTGTTGCGCCACGAAGAACGGCTGGGACAAGAACCGTTGGATCTTGCGCGCCCGAGACACAGTCTGTTTGTCTTCCTCACTCAACTCTTCCATGCCGAGAATGGCGATGATGTCCTGCAGGTCTTTGTATCGTTGCAGCACCTGTTGAACACCACGCGCCACTTTGTAATGTTCCTCGCCCACGGTCAACGGATCGAGAATGCGCGACGTGGACGCCAACGGATCAACTGCCGGATAGATGCCCAATTCGGCGATCTGACGCGACAACACAATGGAACCGTCCAAGTGTGTGAACGTCGTGGCTGGGGCGGGATCCGTGATGTCGTCGGCCGGCACGTACACCGCTTGCACCGACGTGATCGAGCCGCGCTTGGTGGAGGTGATGCGCTCCTGCAAGTCGCCCATCTCGGTGGACAGGGTCGGTTGGTAGCCGACGGCGCTGGGCATTCGTCCCAGCAAGGCCGACACTTCCGAACCGGCTTGGGTGAACCGGAAGATGTTGTCAATGAACAACAGCACGTCCTTGTTTTCGTAATCGCGGAAATACTCCGCCTGAGTCAAAGCCGACAGCGCGACGCGCAGACGGGCGCCGGGCGGCTCATTCATCTGGCCGAACACCATGACGGTATTGGCAATGACGCCCGACTCGCTCATTTCCAGATACAGATCGTTTCCTTCGCGGGTGCGTTCGCCGACGCCACCGAATGCCGAGTAGCCGCTGTGTTCCTTGGCGATGTTGCGGATGAGTTCCTGAATCAGCACGGTCTTGCCCACGCCAGCGCCGCCGAACAATCCAATCTTGCCGCCTTTGGCGAAGGGAGCGAGCAGGTCAATGGATTTCAGGCCGGTCTCGAATTGTTTGGTGGCCGGCACTTGTTCCTCAAACGGAGGAGACGGACGGTGAATGGGAAGACGAACCTTGTCATCGACCGGCCCCTTTCCATCAATCACGTTGCCCAGCAGGTCGAAGATGCGTCCGAGCGACGGCGCGCCGACCGGCACGGTGATCGGAGCGCCGGTATCCACGGCTTCCATCCCGCGCACAAGCCCTTGCGTGGCGCTCATGGCAACCGTGCGAACGGTGCGGTCGCCGAGGTGGCCGGCCACTTCCACGGTGAGATGGATGCCTTTGCTCTTGTCCGTGATGGTGATGGCTTGATTGATCGGGGGCAATTCCTCGGTGAAAAACTCAACGTCCACGACAGGCCCGATGACCTGCGCGACTTTGCCAATGCGTGGTGTGGTAGCTGTGCTCATTTTTTCTCCAATGCGTCTGCGCCGGAAACGACTTCCAGCAATTGTTTCGTGATCGAAGCCTGCCGGGCATTGTTGTACTGCCGGGTCAGCCCGCTAATCATGTCCGAGGCGCTGTCGGTGGCGGCTTTCATGGCAATCATCCGGGCGGCTTGTTCACTGGCCAGCGATTCCACCAGCGCCCGGTAAACCAGCACCTCGACGTATTGCGGCAAGAGAGAGTCCAGCAACGCCGCGGCGGCCGGCTCAAACTCGTACGAACCCCGCGCCACCCGCCCGCCGGGCGAAGGCTGCGCCAACGGCAGAAGTTGAACGACTTCGGGTTGAGATTTCAGGACGCTGACGAAGTTGGCGTACGCCATATGCACTTCGTCGTACTTGCCCATGCTGTAATCCGTGATGATTTGTTTGGCGACCGGGCCGACTTCCTCCAGCCGCACATCCCGGGATGGCTGGGTGAAATGGTTGGCGATTGTCACGCCGAGCCGCTGAAAATGATCACGGCCCTTACGTCCCACGGTAATCAGATCAACCGGCACGCGCTGCTCGCGCAGGAAACGTTGAGCCTCCCGGTTGATGCTGGCATTGAATGCTCCGCAAAGTCCCCGGTCAGCCGTCACCAGGATCAGGGCGATGCGCTTGACTTCCCGCTTGACCATCAGAGGATGCCGCGCGGCGCCGGCGCTGGACGCCACCACGTCCCGCAGTATCTCCGCAATGCGTTGGGCATATGGGCGGGCTGATTCGGCCTTGCCCTGGGCACGACGCAACCGGGCCGCGGCGATCATGTTCATCGCACGCGTAACCTGCCGGATGTTTTTGACGCCTTTGATGCGTCGTCGGATGTCGCGGAGACTGGCCATGACCGATTACTTGTCGCCAAACAAGCTCTGAAATTCGCCTGCCGCCTTCTTCAGACCTTCCACGATTTCGTCCGTGAGTTCCTTCTTGGTCCGCAAGGCTTCGACGGTGGAGCCGTACTTGGTCTTGAGGAATTGCAGCAACTCGGTCTCATACCGGCGAATGTTGGGGATGCTTACATTGTCGAGATATCCGTTGGTCGCAGCCCAGATGACGGCCACTTGGTCCTCGGTCGCCATCGGCTGATACTGCGGCTGTTTGAGCAATTCCACCATGCGCTGACCGCGGTCCAACTGCGCTTTGGTGGACTTGTCGAGGTCGCTGGATAGCTGGGCAAACGCGGCCAGTTCGCGGTATTGCGCCAGACTCAAGCGAAGCGTACCGGCGATCTTTTTCATCGCCTTGGTTTGCGCGTTGCCGCCGACGCGGCTCACGGACAACCCAACGGACACGGCAGGACGGATACCGGCGTAGAACAAATCTGATTCGAGGTAGATTTGGCCGTCTGTGATCGAAATCACGTTGGTGGGGATGTAGGCCGAATAATCGCCTTCCTGCGTTTCAATGATCGGCAGCGCGGTCAGCGATCCGCCGCCTTTCGGGTAAACGGGATTCAGCTTGGGCGCGTCCACGTTGAGCTTGGCGGCACGCTCCAACAACCGGCTGTGCAAGTTAAAAATGTCACCGGGGAACGCTTCGCGGCCGGGAGGACGACGCAGGAGCAGTGATGTCTGCCGGTAGGCTACCGCATGCTTGGACAAGTCATCATAGATGATCAGAGCATGCTTTCCGAGGTCGCGGAAATATTCACCCATCGAACACCCGGAGTAGGGGGCCACGAACTGCATGGGCGCCGGATCGCTGGCGGTCGCGCTGACGACGATGGTGTAATCCATCGCGCCGTGCTTCTGGAGTGTTTCAACGACGCTGACGACGGTGGATTTTTTCTGGCCGATGGCGACATAGATGCACACCACATCGCCGCCTTTTTGATTGATGATCGTGTCCACGCAGATGGCGGTCTTGCCGGTCTGGCGGTCGCCAATGATCAATTCACGCTGACCGCGTCCGATGGGGATCATCGAATCAATCGCTTTCAAGCCGGTTTGCAGCGGTTGCTTGACAGGCTCGCGCTCGATCACGCTGGGAGCGCGCGTTTCGATTGGACGAAGAATGTTGGTATTGATCGGGCCCTTGCCGTCAATCGGCTGTCCGAGTGCGTTGACGACGCGGCCGAGCAACGCTTCGCCAACCGGTACGCTCAACACACGGCCCGTGCGTTTGACGATTTGGCCTTCTTCAATTTGCGTGTAGTCGCCCAGGATCATCACGCCGACGTTGTCGCGCTCGAGGTTCAAGGCCATGCCAAAGTTGCCGCCGGGGAACTCCAACATTTCCTCGGACAAACAGTTGGGCAGCCCCTTGACGCGGGCGATGCCGTCGCCGCATTCGATGACCTCGCCCACTTCTTGAACGGTGACCTCAGACCTGTATTGGCGGATGTTTTTCTGGAGAACGTCCGAAATCTGTTTTGAGTCGAGTATGAGAGTGTCTGCCATGGGATAAACCTCTGACTACTTATTCGCTAGCTGTTCTTTTAATTGGTCGAGTTTGCGGCGGAGGCTGCCATCTATGATTTGTTCGCCCACTTTGATGACAGCGCCTCCCAGGATGGAGGGGTCCACCTTCTGGAGGAGCTGCACGTTCTTGCCGGTGAGCCGGGAAAGTTCGGCGGCCATGCGCTTCAGTGTGGCGTCATCAAGCGGAATGGCGGATGCCACCTCGCCGGTCACCAGTTGCCGGGACGAGGACGCCACGGCGCCAAACTCCTCGATGACATGAATGACCTGTCCCGCCCGGTCGTGATCGCTGAGCGTGATCAGGAAGTTCAAGACCAACGGATGAACCCGTCCCTTGAACAATTCCGTCAGCGCTTTGCGTTTGCCTTCATGCTGGATGTTGGGGTCTTTGAGGAATTGAAGCAAATCGGGACTGCTCTTGAGCAATTCACGGAGCCCAAACAGGTTCTCCTCAACCTTGGCTGTGACGCCTTCCGCCTGCGCCATTTCAAACAGGGCGCGAGCGTAGCCGGTAGTGATGGGATTTTGGGGCATGACCGTTTACGCTTTGCGGATCCCGGCGAGGTCCTTGATGAGCTTCTCGACGAGTTGCTTGTGAGTGGCTTCGTTGACTTCTTTTTCGATGACGCGCGACGCAATCTGCACCGCAAGAGAGGCGACTGTGTCTTTCATCTCTTGGATTCCCTTTTCTTTCTGGCGCGTGATTTCTTCCTGCGAGCGTGAAACAATGGCAGAAGCTTCCGCGTTGGCTTTGTCCACAACTTCCTTGCGGACTTTTTCACCGAGCTGCCGGGATTCTTCGATGATCTTGGCCGCTTCGCTGCGCGCTTCGGCGATCTGCTTCTGATAGTCCTCCATCAGGCGCTTCGCTTCCGCGCGTGATTTCTCCGCTTCTTCCACGGATTGTTTGATGGTTTGGCTGCGGCGGTCGAGCGCTTCGCCGATGGGTTTGAAAGCGAGTTTGACCAGCAGTCCAAACATCAGCAGGAATGCCGCAAGCGTCCAAATGGACATGCCGGGGTCTATCTTCAGAATGTCGTCACCGGCCGCGTGAGACGCTCCCGCACCCAACACGAGCAGGGCGATGGTGAGTATTGACTTCTTCACGGCGCCTCCTTGCTTATTTGGTGCCGATCAAGATGAAGGAAATCAACAACGCGTACAGCACCTGCGCTTCCACCAAGGCGAAGCCGATGAACATCAGCCGTTGCACAAGGGGGAGAGCTTCAGGTTGCCGGGCTGCAGACTCGATGGCCTTGGAGAAAATATTGCCGATGCCCACCGCGCCGCCCAAAGCGCCGATTCCGATTGCCAGACCAGCGCCCAACTTGGCCACGGCGGCCGGGCTGATCAATTGTGTGACTGCACTAGGTTCCATGTTCTGTCTCCTGTTCTTCTGTTAGGGATTTGATTTAATGGTGTTCTTCCAACGATTCGCTCAGATACAACGCGCTCAACAGCGAAAAGATAAATGCCTGAATAAAGGCCACAAA
>CAZEQV010000103.1:0-10856 GCA_964514435.1 uncultured Verrucomicrobiota bacterium | reverse complement strand
TGGCGAGCGCCTCCATGCCGCCATCCGCGGCCGCGACCCCGGTCTGGCTTCCCGAATCATTTTCATCACCGGCGACACCGTCAGCCAAGACGCCCGGGACTTCCTTGAAGGCACGGGCAATCGTTGGTTGAACAAGCCGTTTGACATCCGCGACGTGGAGAATGCCGTCCGAGAATGTCTCGAAGGGTTCACGCAGGCGCAAGGCGACGGCCCCGCTCTGGCCAACGCCACGGCTCTCAAGACTTGAGCCGCCCTCGCTGCGCCGAAGCGTTGCTTTCAAACGTTCCTGCGGTAAGATGCGGTTCCGATGAAACTTATCCGGTACGATCAACCTCATTTCCACAAGCACATCGCTCGCGCTTGCGCCGCTTCCAGCATTCTCGATGCGGAGGTGGAACGTCGCACCCGAAATGTCATCGAAGCCGTTCGCCAACGCGGCGACAACGCGCTCATCGAATTCGCGGCCCGATTCGATCGCGTCAAACTCAGCCGGCCGCAGATCCGGCTGACCGCCCCGCCGTCGCCAATTGACGCGGGGATTCGCAAGGCCATTGCAGCCGCTCATCGCAACGTGGCCGCTTTCGCCCGGCAATCTCTCCGCAAGAATTGGACGATGCTCAATTCGCAAGGCGGCCGGGTCGGAGAAAAGTTTGATCCCATCCAACGAGTCGGCATTTACATCCCGGGCGGCACCGCCCCGCTTGTGTCCACCGCCCTCATGACCATCACGTTGGCCAAAGTGGCCGGCTGTCCGGAGATCGTCGCCTGCTCACCCAGCAGCGATCCCGCTTTGCACTATGCCATGCGCTTGGCCGGGGCGACCGAGATTTACCGGGTAGGCGGCGCGCAGGCCGTGGCCGCCATGGCTCTCGGCACGCGCACCATCCGTCGCGTTAACAAGATCTACGGGCCCGGCAACGCCTACGTGACGGCCGCCAAGCGTTTGCTCTTTGGCGTTGTGGGAATTGACATGCTTTCCGGTCCCAGTGAATTGCTGGTGCTGGCGGATGATTCAGCCGACCCGCGGTTCATAGCGGCTGATCTCATCGCCCAAGCGGAACATGGCAGCGGTTACGAGCGCGTCTGGCTTGTCACCACTTCCAAACGGATTCTCCGCGAAGTGCCGCAAGCCTCATGGGAACTCGTGGCTGGCGTGTCCCGCGCGGGTTTCATCCACCGCGCTATCGAGCGCAACGCCGTTCTCGTTCTGGCCAAAGACCTCGATCAAGCCGCCGTCATCGCCAATCAAATGGCCCCCGAACACTGCGAACTCATGACGCGCCAAAACGCTCGCATCCTTCGGCAACTCATCACGGCCGGGGCGATCTTTATCGGACCGTGGTCACCCACCGCGGTCGGCGATTACCTGGCCGGACCGAGTCACGCTTTGCCAACTGGTGGAGCAGGGGCGTGGTTCGCCGGGTTGACCGTTGACCAGTTCCAGCGTCGCACCAGCATCATCGAAATGAACCGGGCATCCCTGAAGAAATCCCTGCCGGCACTGTCCGCGCTCGGGACTGTCGAGGGACTTGACGCCCACGTGCAATCCGCGCGGGTGCGATTCGCATGAGCTACGAACGCGACAACATTCGCCGCATGTCCGGTTACGTGCCCGGCGAGCAACCGAAGGTGGAAGGGCTGATCAAACTCAACACCAACGAGAATCCGTATCCGCCATCCCCCTTGGTCCTGTCGGCGCTGCGGGCCGCGCTCGACGAAAGGCTCCGCTTGTACCCCGACCCCACCGGCGCGGCCCTCCGCGAACGTCTCGCCGCCCGGTACGGTCTCGAATCCGAACGCATCCTGCTGGGCAACGGCTGCGACGACATCCTCAACTTGTGCGTTCGCGCTTTCTGCGGTGAACACGAGAAACTCGCCTATTTCACTCCGAGCTATTCTTTATACCCCGTGCTGGCCGCCATCCAAAACGCGCAGACGGTGGAGTTCCCGCTCAACGAAGATTTTCAGATTGAACCGCACCCGGTCATGTTGCGTCAGCTCGACGGCGTAAAACTTCTGTTCATCACCCAGCCCAATGCCCCCAGCGGCGTATGGCTCCAACGTGTCGAGCTTCAGCGCGTCATCGAGGAAACGCCGGGCGTCGTGGTGATTGACGAAGCCTACGTGGACTTTGCCGGCGCGAACTGCCTCGACTTCGCCTGCGACTATCCCAACGTCTTCGTCGCCCGCACGTTCTCCAAATCGTTCTCGCTGGCCGGCATGAGGATCGGCTGGGTCACAGGCGCGCCCGACCTGATTTCCGCGCTCGACAAGGTGCGCGACAGCTACAACGTCAACCGACTCAGCCAAATCGCCGCGACCGCCGCGCTGGAAGACTGGACGCACTTCGAGAACGGCACCCGGCTGATCAAAGCGACACGCGACCGGGTCGCCGCCGCGCTGCGGCAACGCGGGTTTGATGTCTGTCCGTCCCACACCAACTTCCTGTTCTGCAAGCCCCCGGCCAACTTGCCGGCACAAACATGGTTTGAGGAATTGCGCCGTGAAAACGTGCTCATCCGTTGGTGGGACTACGAGCGGATTCGCGACCGCGCGCGTGTGACGATTGGAACGGACGCGCAGATGGACCAGTTCCTGGCTGTCACGGATTCGATACTGGCCTCGGCGCGCGCTCACTGACAGCCCGGCGCGCCATTTCCGCGCGGGCGCTGGCTTCGTCCCGGTCGCGTTCGCCCAGGGCACGTTGTGCTTCGGCGGCAGCGCGGAACAATGGTTCCCAGCCGGCTCGAATCTCAGCAGCAGACACTTCGCGAATCAGCGCGGAATTTCCTTGTTTGATGACCGCGTACCGGAATCCCTCTTTCCATTGACGCTCCAACGTCGGCATGAACTTGTCCCGCAGTTCCGGCTTGGCCTGCATCGCGCGCACGACGGTGATGCGAGCTTGTGCCGCTTGGACGCCTTCGCGGAGGGCGTCGAAATGCACCAACGGCATCGCGCCTGGTTCGCCTTGCGCGGTCAGCGTGCCCCGGTAGTTTCGCATCACGCGCTCCGGATGAGTGCGGACATCGGGACCGTCGGCGGCAAATCCGTCTCCGCGCACGGTGGTGCCGTCCACGGTCACGATGTCCTTGGGCCAAAAATCCAGACCGATCCGCGAGAACCCGACCGGATGACCGGTTTTCTGCGGGATCAGTGTCGCATCGGGAATGCTGTAATAGAGCGCGGCCGGGCTGCGGCTGTGTTGGATGTCGCGGGTGGCGCTGATGTAGAAAGGCTGCGGGCGACCGTTGTCATCCACATACGGTGCGCTGCGGGGTGGCCAGCTCAACAATGCTTTCACATCGTTGGGCGCGGCCGTGTCCACGATCTGGAAAAATGACGGGCGCGGTCCCTTGAAACCATAATTGTGCGTCCACGCATCCCAGCCGGGACTGCGGGGCGCAATCCTTCTCCAGAACGCATCTACTTCGTCGCCCGGATGGGTATCGTCGGCGAACCCCAAAACGATCCTTTCCTGTTCCACCAGCAAATGCTGCTGGGCGAGTTTGGCGACGCCGTCATAGACCGACCGCCAGAGATTTTCGTGCGCGTGGTAGTCACTGCTCCACGCCAGCGGTTTCAGCGTATCCGACGTGAGATGGAGTGTATCGGCTGGATATTTATCCGTCCTGCCGCCGGGCGCAAGCCAGCGTCCCCACACTCCCAACACCAGCAAGCGTTGCGGGCCGCATTCCCGCGCGACCAGTTTGAAGTAACGCTCCAGTCGGGAGAAATCGGGCTGCAACGTGTCGCCGTCGCGACGAAACACAATCATCTGCGGACCCGATCCACAGTTGGCGTGCCAGAGCACCGGCACAAACAACACATGATGCCCCATGTCGCCCAACAACCGCGTGGAAGCTTCGATGGCTTTCCAATGGGCTTCGCCGTACGGCTCGGTCTTGTAGGCGAACGCCAGTTGGGCGGGCGATTGCGCCAGTGAAATCCACATCGCCAAATCGGTTCGGCCCGGCATGACAAAGTCCGGCACGTTGACCGTGACCGGTACGGTAAAGGCTCCGGCTTGGCTCGAGACCTCGATCGCACCGGCAAAAGTGCCGGCAGCGGTTCCGACCGGCACGTCAACCGTGACGTACAACACAGCCAACGGCGAATCCGACGGTTCAAATGTTTCGGAAACAATGTTGAATGCGGCTGTCTCACGGGAAAGATACCGGATTCGCGCCACGATGCCGGTCAAGCCTGTGACTTTTGCCTGTACGTTTGTGATGGCAGACCCGGCGCGAATGGCGATCTGGCCGCTGGCCGTGCCGTTGATCGGCGCCAGCAGCGACAGAACCTTGCCGGCGGGCACGGATTGCATGGAGTTGGTCGTCAATTCTTGCGCCCCGATGTCCGTCCACCATTCGAGCGCGAGAGCAGCCGGTAGCTTTGCCGTCAACAAAATCGCCAGAGATACCCACGCCCGCTTCATCAGAACGCGACCCAGTTGCCGTCGTAGAACGTTCCCGCCGCGCCGTCTTTGGCCGCTTCGCCTCCCGTGCCGCCGTGGAGGAGGATGCCTTTGGGCGCGGCCGGTTCCTGCTTGTTCTTGCCGGGCGTGCCCATGTCCTGGTTGCTGTAGATCGCCACGCGACCGCCTCCTCCGCCTCCGCCGCTTCCGAGATTTCTTCGTCCCGCGCCCGAAGCGATTTCGCCAGCCACACCGGCGACGGTTCCGCCGTTTCCACCGCTGACATCCACAACGCCCCCGGCTTGGATTGTCACCAACGGAGCCGCCAGCAACACGGCGCCACCGCTGCCGCCGCCGCCGCAAACTTTGTACACCGCTCCGTTGCCGCCTTTGGCGAGAATTGAGCCTTTCGATCCGATGGTGATGGAAACTTCGGAGACAATGGCCACCGCGCCGCCTCCTCCGCCACCGCTTGCGGATTCAAAATTGCGGTCGTTGGAACCTCCCGCGCCGCCGCTGCCGCCGAACAATTCGAGCAAGGCGGCATCTCCGTACGTCTTGCCGCCCGGCATCGCGCGGGGACCGCCGCCCGCGCCTCCTGAACCTTCGCTGGCGTCACCACCCGCGCCGCCGTAACCGGCTCCGCCACCGGCTGTGCCGCCTTTCACGCGCTGGTTGTATCCGGCCCCGAACCCGAAACCGGGGAGTCCACTGTCCTTAAGCCCTGGTCCACCATTGCCGCCGTCGGGCGGAGGCGGGTTGCTCTGCAACGTCTTGCTGTATTCGCCGCCTTCGCCGCCCGGACCGCCCTGGCCAACGGGTGTCGTGGGACTGGCTCTGGTATTGTCGGGAGGGGTGCCGCCGCTGAGATCGAGCTTCGTGTTCAGCACCACAGCCCCTTTGGAAACCAACACCAGCGCACGGTCGCCGGTGACCGTGACTTCGGCATTCTCGCTGAGATTGATTTGGTCGAAAGAAAAGACAGCCACTTGCACCTGTCCGCCCGCGCTTACGCCGACCGCGCCTTTGCCGTTGACGGCGCCGGTCACGGTGGGCATCTGGTCGGCCGTACCGGTGGCGAACGTCACCTTGCCGGACGGACCCACGGTCAAGGAACCGATTGACGGGATCCGACCGGCCCGGAAAATGGTTCCTTTGAAAGCTTTGATCGGTTCCGCTGCGAGCACTGAACCCACAGCGCACAACATCATCACGACGAAACAAAGTTTTTTCATGCTGCCCTTTCGTTACAGTCCGCTCTTGGCACAGCGGAAACCGAAGTCGTCACTGCGATAGTCCGGTTCGTAGTTGTCCCGGAACGCGCAACGGAAATCCGCGCCGTCGTCGCCCTTCCATGAACCCCCGCGCACCGCGCGACCGTTGGCCGACGCATCACCGGTGGGGTCAACATTCTTTTCGGGATCGTAGGGAGCGTACCGGTCCTGGCACCATTCCCAGACGTTGCCGGCCATGTCCAATGCGCCGCACCAAGAAGCCCCGTCCGGGAACGATCCCACCGGCGCTGTATGCTCGAAGCCGTCTTTGTATCCCTTGATGCCGGTCTCGGCAAAGTTGCCCACCTTCTTGGTCGGCGGCCAGTCGCCGCCCCAAATGTAGAGGCGACCATCCGTGCTACGCGCGGCGTATTCCCATTCCGCTTCCGTGGGCAAACGCATACCGGCCCACTTGGCGTAGGCGCAGGCATCCCACCAATCCACGCCGACGACTGGCTTGTCCGCAGCGTTGAAGTTCGGATCGTTCCAATACGCGGGCGTGTGATCTTTGGATTTGCCGTCGGGTCCGGCGGGTTGCTCCGGGTGACGCCACGCCGCATCGTCGCCGGCCGCCTGCACGGCATCGAGAAACTTGGCGTACTCGGCATTGGTTGTTTCGTGTTTCGCCAGCCAGAACCCCTTGGTGAGCTTGACCTTTCGCAACGGACGCTCGTCAGGATCGTGAGCGCCCTCATAGGTTTCCGGTGTGCCCATCAGAAACTCACCGGCAGGAATCCAAACCATGCCGGGGTGTGCGGCTTCCGGTGTGACGGTTACTGTCACCGACTGCCCGCAACCTGCAAGTACTACGGCGACAACGAGAGGGAAATTGACGGAACGCATTTCAAATAAATGCCAAAAGGATGACTCTTTGACAAGACTGATTGCCAACTTTTCTCGTTCTCACATCACCGGGCGGGTGTGGTAGGATGCCGGCGTGGGCAAATCCTTCGAGATATTGGAAGTCCTGTATCGCGCAGACCCGGCATTTCTTCTCGCGGCGCAAATCGCGGCGCAGTCTCATTCATCGCTCGAAGAAGTCCGTCAGGCCATCGCGGAGCTTGAACAACTCGGATACAAGTTTGAAACGCACCCGCATCTTGGCCTGCGTCTATCGAGCGTGCCCGACCGGCTTACATCCGATGACATTCGCCTTCGGATGAAAAGCCAACCACGAGTGATTGGGTCAGAGATTCTGGTGTTTCAAGAGACCGGTTCCACCAACGATGTGACCGAGTATCTGGCCCGGTCGGGTGCCCGGGAAGGCGTGGTGGTGTTTGCTGAATCACAAACGCGCGGTCGGGGCCGGTACGGTCGAACATGGGTTTCGCCGGCAGGCAAAGGTTTGTGGTTTTCTGTATTGTTGCGTCCGCCGCTGACGCCGTCACAAGTTTCGCGCATTACGGTGGCCGCGAGCGTGGCCGTGGCGCGGTGCCTGCGCGAAGTGTGCGGCGTGGATGCGCGCATCAAATGGCCGAACGATGTCACAGTCAACGGAGCCAAAGTGTGCGGAGTGCTTACGGAGTTGCGGGGCGAAGCCGACGAAGTTCGTGCCGCGATTGTGGGCATCGGCGTGGACGTGAACTGCGAAGCCGCCGACTTGCCGGCTGAACTTGCCGGGGTGGCAACATCGCTGTTGATGGCCACCGGCAAGAAACAGGATCGCGTGGAACTGGCGGCACGATTGCTTGAAGCGCTGGACGTGATGTACCGGGCGGCGGTGGAGAACTTCGACGGCGTGATCCACGAATGGGCGCGTTTGTGCACGACCTTGGGCAAACAAATCACCGTGGACGTGGGCGGGAATCAGCGGCGCGGCTGGGCGCAAGCGTTGGACGGCGATGGGGCGTTGTTATTGCGGATGGACAACGGACGTACCGAGCGGATTCTCGGCGGAACTCTCGTAAAGGAACGATGAACGACCACCCATTTCTCCTTATAGATGCCGGTAACACGAACACCGACTTCGCCTTGGCCACACGCCAGCAGGTGTTGAAAGTGGTCAGCGTTCCGACCACCGAACTCAAGCGGCTTCCGACCTGGGCCGGCCGGGTGACCGGTGCGGTGATCGCCTCCGTTGTGCCGGCCGCGACGAAGAAGCTGCTGCGGATGTTGCCGGTGCGGCCGGTGATTGTGAGCGCGTTTGTGGATTTGGGAATCGGAGTCCGGTACCCGAACAAGAAGCAGATTGGCGCCGACCGGTTGGCGAACGCAGCGGCGGCCGTTAGATTGTACGGCGCGCCGTCGGTGGTTGTGGATTTCGGCACAGCGGTGACGTTCGATGTGATCAATCCCCGCGGCGAATACGTCGGCGGCGTGATCGCGCCCGGCATAGCGGCGATGACCGACTATTTGCACGAGCACACGGCGCTGTTGCCGAGGATCACTCCGCGCGAGCCGCGCAGCGCCATCGGGAAAAGCACGGTGACCGCCATGCAAGTGGGCGCGGTGATCGGCTACCGGGGATTGGTGAAAGAGATCATCCATCAACTTCGGCGCGAGCCGGGAATGCGTCGGGCCAAGATTGTGGCCACGGGCGGCTACGGTGATTTGATCGCCCGCAAGGTGATCGAGATTGACGAGGTAAATCCGCTGTTGACCCTCGAAGGCCTGAGGTTAATCTACGGGCGCAATTCCCATGAACCGAATTGACGCCAAGTTTCGCGCCCTCCGCGCCATCAACACGAAAGCTTTCGTTGCCTACATCAGCGCAGGCGATCCTCATCTCAAAGGCACCGCCCAACTCGCTCGCGAGTTCGAACGCGTGGGCGTGGACGTTCTGGAACTCGGCGTGCCGTTCAGCGATCCGCTTGCCGACGGCGTAGTTAATCAGGTGGCCGCCGAACGCGCGTTGCGCAGCGGCACCAACCTGACCGGCGTGCTGCAAACCGTTGCGCAACTCCGTCGCACCGGCTGCCAAATCCCCATCGTGTTCTACATTTACTTCAACCTCATTCACCGTCACGGGGTCAACGAGTTCGCCCGCGATGCCGCGGCGGCCGGGGTGGACGGCGTGTTGACGCTTGATTTGCCGCCGGAAGAATCAGCGGTTTGCGACCGGGCGCTGCTCGATGCGGGAATTCATCCGATTTATCTCATCGCGCCGACGACGCCCAAGCCGCGTCTGGCGCAGATCGCCGCGCAAGCCAGGGGGTTCATCTACTACGTGTCCCGCACCGGCGTCACCGGCATGCAGACATCCGTATCCGATTCGATACGGCCGATGGTGAAAGAAATTCGCCGCCACACCAGCGTACCGGTGGCAGTTGGATTCGGCATATCCTCACCGGCGCAAGCCGCGGAAGTGGCCGGCATGGCGGACGGCGTCGTGGTCGGCAGCGCCATCGTCAACAAAATCGCCGCTCTCGGCAAAGACCCAAAGATGGCCGGCAAGGTGGCGCGGTTTGTGGCGCCGATGGTCAAAGCGGTGAAATCGCCATGAATTGGGTCGTGGTCATGGCCGGTGGGTTTGGCGAACGATTCTGGCCGTTGAGTCGCCGCAAACAACCCAAGCAACTGCAAGCCATCGTCACCAAGCGCACGATGATCCAGGAAACCGTGGCCCGGCTGCGTCCGCTCGTGCCGTTGTCGCGCGTGGTGGTAGTGACCAATCGCTAACAAGCTCCCGAAGTGCGCCGGCAGTTGCCGGGTGTGAAGCACATTTTGTCCGAACCAGCCGGGCGCAACACGGCTCCCTGCGTGGCCTGGGCGGCCCAATACATCGAAGCGCGTGACCCTCAAGCCGTGATGGTCGTGGTGCCGTCGGACTCGCACATTGCGGACGTGAAACAATACCGGCGCGTGGTGGCGTCGGCGTTGGCGTTGGCCGGCAAGGAACCGGTGTTGATCACCGTGGGCATAAAGCCCGACCGACCGGCCACGGGCTACGGTTACATAGAAATGGGCAAACCGCTGGCGGCCGGGTTCTGGAAGGCAAAACGGTTTGTGGAGAAACCCGATCTCGCAACGGCCAGGCGCTTTGTTGCCTCGGGCCGGTATCGTTGGAATGCCGGTATGTTTGTGTGGAGCGCGCCAGCAGTGAGAGCAGCTTTTGAGCAGCACGCGCCCGCCGTGTGGCGCGGCGTGAAAGACGATTACGCCAAAGTGGAAAAAATCTCCGTGGACTACGCGATCATGGAAAAGGCCGGTAACGTCGTGGTGGCCAACGGGTCGTTCGATTGGGATGATGTGGGTGATTGGCCCGCCGTGGCGCGCCACTATCGCGCTGACGAGTCCGGCAACGTGGGGCGGGGGAACATCGTCCACGTCGAGACGCGCGACTGCGTTGTGGTGACGGATGACAACCATCTGGTGGCAGTCGTCGGCCTGAAAGACGCAGTGGTGGTCCACACCAAGGATGCGACGCTGGTGTGCGCCAAGGATCAAGCTCAGAAGGTGCGCGACGTGGCGCGACGTCTGGCCGGTAGGAAAAACTGGCAACGCTATCTATAATGCGAATCTTGGCGATTGATCAGGGCGAAAAGCGGATCGGGCTGGCCATCAGCGATGAAACCGCCACGATCGCGCAGCCGATCGGATACGTGGGCAGCATTGCCGAGATACTGGAGGTTGCCGGTCAACACGGCGCGGCAAGATTGGTGGTCGGATATCCGCGACGGATGGACGGCACCAAGAGTCCACAGACGGAGCGGGTGGAGGCGTTCATCGTGACGTTACAGTCGGCGACAACCTTGCCGGTGGTGAAGTGGGATGAACGATTGACCACGGCGCAGGCCGAGCGCGTGTTGCTCGAAGGCAATGCGCGACGCTGGGAGCGACGGGAAAAGCGCGATCAGTTGGCGGCCACGATACTTCTGCAGAGTTACCTCGATGCGATCCAAAACAACCCGCAACTTTAAGATCACGCTGGCCTACGATGGCACCGGCTATGGCGGCTGGCAGCGTCAACCAAACACAACCAGTGTGCAGCAGGTCATAGAACAAGCATTGACCAGCTTCGGCGGCGGTCCGGTCACGTTGCATGGGTCGGGTCGCACGGATGCCGGTGTCCATGCGCGCGGACAGGTGGCGAGTTGTGCTCTGAAGACCGCGTTGCCGGCGTGCACGATTCAGCGCGCGTTGAATGCGAAGTTGCCGGATGACATTCGCGTGCTGGGAGTGCAGGAGGCGGCGAAGGGTTTTCACGCGCGGTTTTCAGCCAAGGG
>CAZEQV010000102.1:0-10879 GCA_964514435.1 uncultured Verrucomicrobiota bacterium | reverse complement strand
GATGTCGAACCCCACAGTTGCCGGCAAGCTGACACATATCGTTCTGTCACGGCAGGTGTCGGTTCAACGCCCAACAGATACCGGGCTAGTTGCCGGGCTTCATGGTGCAACTCCGTCATGCCGGGAAATGCGCGCGCCAAACCCTCGTCCAGACTCAGCGGGGCAAATCCGAAGTCGCGTTGAGCGGGCTGGATGTCAATGTCGGTGTTTTGGTTTGAGCCGAGCACGTTGCTGATGGTCAGGGGCGGTTTCGGCAACAAACCTGCCGCCACGCGGGCCATCAGCAGCGCGAGACCGAAGGGGATATGCACCTTCCATCGTCGCTTGCCGGCCAACAAACAGACACGGTCAATCAATTCATCGAAGGTAATCTGGTCGGGACCGCCGATGTCGTAGATATGGTACCCCGTATTGTCATGCGCCAGACAGGCGCTGATCGCCGTGGTCACGTCGCCTACATAGACCGGCGCGGAAATCCAGTGGCCATCGCCGAGCACGGGCACAACCGGAAGCTTCAGAATATACGTGAACAAGGCTCCAAATACGCCTCGCCTTTCCGGGCCATAGATCAGACTGGGCCGCAATGTGGTCACGGCAAGACCTGACTCGTGAAACAACCGGTCCGCTTGTGCCTTGGTTCTGCCGTAGGTGCCTTGCCGGGCAATCTTGGCGGATTGCGTGCTGATGTTGATGATGCGACGGCAGCCGGCTGCTTGACAGGCGGCAATCAACCTTCGCGCGCCCCCCACGTTGATATCGTCGCTGTCTGGTTCGTCGGCCACGGCGGCAGCCAGATGCACCACGGCGGACATACCGGTCAGGGCTTGGCGCAGGGATTCCTCCTCGCGCATGTCGCCGCGCACAGTCTCGAAGTGGTCGTGCGAAGGAAAACTGGGCGGCGGTTCTCGGCGCACCATGGCCCGCACCCGCCAACCCGCATCCAGCAAGTGGACGACGACCGCTTTGCCCAGAAAACCGGCCGCGCCGGTCACCAGCACGCCAGCCGGTTTCATTTGGCTCCCGTTTTGTGGGCGACCATCAGGTTGTTCAGGCCGAACTCGAACGTCTTGTGTCGCATTCGATGAAATCCGATGTTACGCAAGAGTTGTTGAAGTTGATCGACCGGTATGCGCTCCTGATGCTCGTCGCTCTCCATTTCGTCGCTGACGATGCGCAGCCTGTGCAAGACATCAAGGATGCGATCCACGCGGGCGCTCGGCCAGGTGAGGATGAGACTGCCGCCGGGTTTGAGGATGCGGTGGATTTCCTTCAGCACATCGGCGGGCCGCTGCAGATGCTCCAACACCGCCAGCATGACCACGTGATCGAAACAGCCTCCGCGAACCGGCAAGGGCGCCGTAATGTCGGTCAGCACCACCGGCAAGTCGGCGCATTGTCTGGCATCCAACTGATAATCCAGTCCGATTCCCCACGTGATGGTGCCGGCCAGCTTTCGCAAGAATGCGGCCTCCAGTCCACAGCCGATGTCGCAGACCTTGGAACCGGGGCGGACGTGGGGCCGTGCCGCCAGAAACCGGCAACGTGCGACAAAGCGATCGAAAAACGTATAGCTCATTCCCGTTTCTCGTAATCACCGATATAGGTGCCGCGACTGACACCCAGCATGCTCAGGAAGAATGACGAAAAAACAATCTGCAAGCCGAGGAAAAGCCAGAGCGACCAAAAGATGATCGGGCGCAACTGTGACAAGGGACCGAAGTCGTTACCGGCCCATCGAGCAAACACAATGACGTTGCCGGCCAAACCAACGATGGTCAAGAGTCCGCCGGCCACCAACCCATGTTCGAACGTGATGCGACGCAAACTATGCGCGAGCGCGCCTTCGGTGGCGGCGAAGCGCTCCGAGTAGCTGAAGATTTTGGCGAACAGGCCGGTGAAGATGATCTGCGCGCCGAGGAGGGTGAAAATCATCCCGAAAAACATGGTATGAATGTCCAACACGGCCTTGCCCAGTTGACGCGGCCCCGGTAACACCCAGAAAACCAGGAACAGTCCCACAGCCATGAGCAGGCCGCCCGGTGCGAGGAACAACCAGTTGGGCGCGTACAGCAACATGAACCGCAGATGACGCCAACCGTCGCGAAAACTGCGCAAATGCGGGGGCCGTCCACGTTTGTCTGGCCAAAGCGTGATGGGAATCTCCGTCATTTTCGCACCGAGCTTGGCAGCTTTGATGACGAACTCGCTGGCGAATTCCATGCCGGTCGTGCGTAAATCCATGCGTTGATAAACATCTTTGGTGAACCCGCGCATGCCGCAGTGCGAGTCGCCAATGCTGGTGTGAAACAGAAGCTTCACCATGCCGGAGAGGACGGGGTTGCCGATGTATTTGTGATGCCACGGCATGGCCCCCGGCTTGATCTCGCCTTTGAACCGGTTGCCCATGACGACTTCAAACCCCTCGCGCCACTTGGCGACGAACCGTGGAACTTCGGTGAAGTCGTAGCTGTCGTCGGCATCTCCCATGATGATGAACCGACCGTGCGCGGCTTCGATGCCGGCGCGCAGCGCATGGCCGTAACCTCTCAACGCGGCATGCGCCACCCGCGCGCCGTGTTCTTCGGCGATCTGGATCGAACCATCGGTGGAACCGTTGTCGCCAATGACGACTTCGCCGTTGATGCCGGCTTCCTTGAAGGCCTTCCGTGCTTTGTCAATACAGAAGGCGATGGAATTGGCTTCGTTGAGGCAGGGGATGACGACGGACACATCCACGGAAACATCACCTCCCGCGCCTTGTTGTGGAGCGCTGATCATCGCTCGCTCTTTTACCCGGCCATCCAGATCAAGTAAAGCGCATCTCTTGCTTCGACTTATTCGCATCCAGTGACCGGCAAAGATGACTGAACTCGGTTTTCTATGCCTTGCAGTAAGGCAGTGGTCTGGCTAGAGTCCGGCTACTGCCAAATGATAGATTAGCCAGCATGAAGATTTCTGAAGTCACCAACCCCCATTTGCATAATCCCATCCAAATTGTGGGAGTTTTGGTTGCGTTGGGAGGATTTTTGCTGGCCATCCTGGTCGGCTACTGGATCGGCGTTTGGGATACCAAGCTGCTCTTCTTGTTTACGGGCAGTATTGTGTTCGTCGTCATTTTGACAGGGCTGCAACAGAAAGCTTGGGTGCTCATTCCTCTGGGGTGGTATTTGTCGGGCGGACTTGGTTTTTTGAGAGTTCCCTTCTCCGTGCGTGAAATCACCATCATGTTGGCTTTCGCCAGCTTTGTCGCGTTGGCCATTGTCAGCGGTCGCCGCTCAAGAATTCAATGGAATTCGCTGGATTACTTCGTCTGGCTTAACATGGTGTGGGTGGCTCTTACATACTTGATCAACCCGGTCGGGATTCGGGCGCTTGGCTCGGAAAACATTGGGGGCAGATCCTACTTTGTGATTTTCTTGGCCGCTTTGTCCTACGTGACGATCGTACGCATGCCGCAATCCATCAATGCGGCGGCGCGCATCCCCCTCCTGCTTGTGATAGGTGCCGGTTTTGTGGCGATTCTCAATGGGATTGCGTATGCGTTTCCGAATACCGGCCCTGTGCTTCTCCAGATCTATTCAAATGTAGACATCGTAAGGTATCTGGCCACGGGCATCTCTGAGCCGCACATCTTGCGTCTAACCCAACTGGCGCCATTTGGCGGGTTGCTTGTTTTGGTTTTGTGCGGCTACTATCGGGCGACTGTTCTGTTCAATCCCTTGCGATGGCCATTTTATGGTTTTTGCGCCGGATGTCTTTGTATCCTGGTTTCAGGCTTTCGAAGCGCGTTCCTTTGGGTCTTTGTCGGGGTGGGGTTGAGTATGATTTTGCGCCGCGCCTATAGAGATCTGGTACTGACGACCATCATCGGCGGCATTATTGTGGGTGGGATTCTGCTGGGGCAAGGGCGTGTTTATGAATTGCCATTGAGCGTGCAGAGGACGGTGTCGTTTTTACCGGCCAAATGGTCTCCCATTGTGCTCAAAGATACCGAGGACAGCACCCAAGGGCGATTCAAGTGGTGGAAAATTGTCATTGACGAGGGGTTGATCAAGAACTGGTGGGTCGGCGATGGGTTTGGTGTCAATATTCGCGACTATCTCTTGATGGGGCGGAGTTCAGACTTCATGGAGGATGTGTTTTTGACCGGTGCTTATCACAATGGTCCGCTGACAACCGTCCGCTATGCGGGAATTATAGGGTTAGTGGTTGTGTATGGGCTGATGATTGCAGGCGCAGTGAAATCTGTGAAGGCCTTGCGCATGGTCGAGGGAACACCCCTGCAACCGTTGGCCATGTATCTGGCGATTGTGCTCATCTGGTATCCTTTTCACTTTACGTTTGTGTTTGGGTCGTATGATGGCACATTGCCGCAACTGATTCTTTGGGTTGCCATGCTGCGCTTGGTGATCCGCCTGTCTGAGCAGCACAGATCAGCGCCTGAACCCGCCGTGTATCCCAAGCGACGTCTCAAACCCGTGGCTACCCCCGCAAGGTCGGCCACTTAGTTGTTGCCCTTGCATGAGCAGACCTTTGAGAGTTGCATGGCTGGCACCTTACCCGGTAACTCTTCTGACGCCGACTTTGCGACTGGCGCGGACAGCGGCAGGATTGCATCCCTGCAGTTGGATCGTGAACCTCGCCAACGCCCTCGCCGCGCGGGACGATGTCGAATTGCATCTCGTGACCGAGACTTGTCTTGTGACCAGCGAACAGACCGTATCACAGAGAGGAATCAAGTTTCACGTGCTGCCCGCCGGAGTCCCTTTTCTGCATCGGGGATTTCCACATTGGTTCCCGCTGGACGCGATGACCGGCTTTCGCGCACGACGGCGTAGAATGGTTCAGACGATTCAACGCCTTGATCCAGACCTGGTGCATGCCCACGGAACCGAGGCCGCTTACGGATTGGCGGCCGTGGATTCACAACGCCCTTGTCTCGTTTCGGTGCAGGGCGTGATCAGCGAGCTGGCCAGGACCAATTCCAGTCTTTTCTTTCGTTTGCAGCGCCGCCATGAAGCCAAGGTGGCCCGGCAGGCGGCCTATTTTTCCTGCCGGACACAGTTTGACTCGGGCTTCATCAAATCACAAAACAGCCTTGCCACCATCTTCATGACCCATGAAGCCATGTCCAAAGTCTTCTTTCAGTACAATTGGCAACCGAGCGACCAAGACTCGCTGCTGTTTGTGGGGGCGCTTACGCCTTGGAAAGGCCTCGATCTGCTTTTGCAGGCCATGCGACTGGTGCTGACCCGCAAGCCCCGCGCCATTCTCCGCGTCATAGGCGGCACACCGGGGCAAATGAACGCCTACCGCGAAAAAGCTCGCGCCCTTGAAATTTCCACACGCGTGGAGTTTCTAGGGTTCCTGCCGGCTGATGAGATTGCCCGATGGCACCGCGAATCGCAGGTCTTTGTATTGCCCTCGCAAAACGAGAACAGCCCCAACACCCTGGCCGAAGCCATGGTGTCCGGCATGCCGGTGATCGCCACCAATGTCGGCGGCATCCCTTCAATGGTGGAGGATGGCAAGACAGGGCTGTTGGTTCCTTGGAATCAACCCGATATCTTGGCAGGCAAAATTGTATGGTTGCTCCAACACCCCGAAGAGTGCGCTCGCCTCGGCGCCAATGCGCGCCAAATTGCTCGCGAACGTCACGACCCGGCTCGCGTGGCTGAACAAACGCTTGCCGCGTACCGGCAAATCCTTCAAGATTATCCTGCTGCATCCAACTGATCCATCAACCGCAACCAACAACTTCATTCAAGATTGCTCCCATGAAAGTACTCGGTATTCATATTGGTCACGACAGCAGTGCCGCGCTGATTGTGGACGGCAAAATCGTCGCCGACGTGGCTGAGGAACGGTTCTCGCGCACCAAACATTATTCCGGTCTGCCAGTGCAGGCGGTGGGCTACTGCCTGCACTCACAAAACCTGACCATGGCCGACCTCGACGCCGTAGCCATTCCCACCCAAGGCTGTTTGCCACCCTTGAACTTTCTCTTGGATCTGAAGGGGAAACGCGCCGAGAAACGGTCTCTGGCCGGGCAGGCCGAAGATATTGTGCGCCAATACCTGCGGCGCGGCCAGCATCGCCCTCCCCTTTACATCAAAAACTACCCCCTGCCGGATTCTGTTCCCATCATGCACGTGGAACACCATTTGGCACACGCCGCATCGGCTTACTACACCAACCCAACCAAAGAAAAGCAGTTGATCGTCACCATGGACGGGGCCGGGGATGGATACTCCATCTGCATCTGGCGTGGCCAGAATGGAAAAATCGAGCCGCTGGAAAAATTCGGCACCGAAGCCTCGCTCGGCTGGTACTACAGCAACGTCACCGAGGCCATCGGTTGGTGGCACGGCGACGGAGAAGGCAAGACCATGGGGCTGGCCCCCTACGGCGACTTCACCAAATGTCAGGGCGTGCTTACCAGATTTCATCCGCAGTTTTCCGGCGGACGGCTGACTGTGCCGATGAAGTTCCGTGGGCCATACATCTGGAACGAAGCCGGAACGATCCAATGGCATTTCGACGACGCCTACGACATTCGCGAGCTGATCCGCAAACACGGCAAGGAACACATCGCCGCCGAAGCGCAACGCGTGTTGGAGGAACAGACCAAACAGATCATCTTCCCTTGGATGGACAAGGAACAGACCCGGAACCTGACCTGTGCCGGCGGCATTTTCCTCAACGTCAAACTCAACCAAAGGCTCTGGGAGTCCGGCAAGATTGCGAAGCATCACATCTACGCCAACGCGGGTGATTCCGGGCTGGCGGTCGGCGCGGCGTTGTATGCCTTTTACCAAGCCAACCCCCGCGCGCCCCTTCACGCCATTGAGGACGTGTACTGGGGACCGTCCTATTCCGACAAGGAAATCGAAGACGTTCTCAAACTCCGTCACCTGGCCTTCCGGCGCGTGGACAACATCGAGGAGTTCATTGCCGGTGCGCTGGCGCAGAACAAGATTGTCGCCTGGTTTCAGGGCCGCATGGAGAGCGGTCCACGCGCGCTGGGCAACCGTTCGATCCTGATGAGCGCCAACCGGGCCGAGAACAAGGACATCATCAACGCCCGCGTCAAGTTTCGCGAGGCGTTCCGTCCGTTTTGCCCCTCGCTGCTGTGGGAAAAGAAGGAGCAATACCTGGAACATTGCCGGGATGAGTTTTTCATGATCACCTCGTTCACCTGCCGGCCCGAGAAACGCGACAAGGTGCCGGCCGTGGTCCATGCCGACGCCACCCTGCGACCGCAGACGGTGAAACGGGAGTTCAATCCGCGATTCTGGCGGTTGCTGACCGAGTTCGAGAAGCTGACCGGCGAGGCGCTGCTGTTGAACACTTCGTTCAACGTGATGGGCGAGCCAATCGTGAATCATCCGCGCGAAGCGATCCGTTGTTTCTACGACAACGGCCTCGACGTGCTGGCGTTGGGCGATTTCGTTCTGGAAAAGTGACGGTCTGCTTCGTGTTTACAGGTCTTTGAGGATCAGGCCAGTCAAGAGCTTGAAATTCTCCGCCGCTCGCTGTTGAAGCTCGGGGCAGACATGTTTCAGTCGTTCCCCAATAGCGGCCCGGCTGGTCCAGATTCCCTCCAAACGGGAAAAGAGCTTGTCTCTTTCAGAAAGCTCCTCGCCGCAAATCAACAGTTGTCTGGCTGTTTCCCCGTCATCAAACATGTCGGCTAAAATACCCTCCGCTTTGACAGAATACCCAATGACGGCTGTTGCCCGGTTGCTGGACAAGCCGGCAATCGCACCGTGCATCCGCTCAGCCACCACCATCTCGCAGGAACCAATCAGCGCCTTCAACTCGGCGGCCGAATGATCCCCGCCAATGAGTCGAACGCTCGTCTCGTTGTTCAGCCTGCGCCAAATCTCAGTGCAAAGGCGCCGGTCGTCTTCACCCCATTCGCCGCGCTGAACATGCGGGATCAACAGCACAACTGCGTCGCACTGACGATGCAGCCAGATCACCAATTCACAAAGAACTTCCAAGTGCTGCTGTGCATCCAAACCAAGATACTGGCTGATGCCCTGGCTCGGAACCAAGGCGATGCGCCTGCCACGCGGGTCAAGACCGTAGGCAGCAAGCAGTTTGCTCAGCACCTCAGGCGGCGATGGTTTCAACAAGAACGCCGGATCAGCCGTGTGAAATACCCGATGGGAATCCACCTGCAGATCTTGACACACATAGTCTCGTGATCGCTTCTCACGCACCGTGATCAGAGCCGCATTGTCAGCCACCTTTTTCCACGCGCGCGCGTGTTCAGCTTTGCGAAAAGGGCCGATGGATTGCGCCAGAAACACAACGGGCACCCTGGCCCGTTGCGCCACCTGCAAAGGCAGCAGATGCGCGCCGAGCGATTCACCGTAGTCTGAACCGAACACGTCCCCGCCGCTGGCTACAACCACACTGGCGTTCTTAACCAGATGGCGCACCTGTGTTACGTCGGAAGCAAACCCCGGCAGGACATTGGCCGCCATGTAACGGAGCCGTCTGCTCCATGACGTTTGCGAACAGGCAAAAACATCCGGCACAAAGCGAACCTGTGGCCATGAAACACGCGCCCCGTCAATTTGGGGCGTCCCGCTCAAGACGTTGATTTGCGCCGCCGGCATCCGCCGGGTCAATTCTTCCACCGAAGCAACAACCAACGCCTCCACTCCGCGGTTGGCAAAGCCCGTTATGCCGGTGATCAAAATGTTCATAGTCTCCTGTTCGCGGCGTCGCCGGAAACGCTAATGGACATGCACCACCTCGGAAAGTGGCCGACGTGTGGATTGCGCCACCCGAAACATCGCCGGCAAGTGGCCGACCGCGATCATCATGATCACCGACTCCGAGTCCGGTATCCTCACCGCTTTTCTCAGGGCTTGGTCAGTTGGGAATTCCACGGACATGTTCAGACAACAGGTGCCAAGACCCAGCGAATGCAACGCGTACACCAGCGACATGGCGAACATTCCACCATCAATCCAGCCCTGATTTCGCTCGCCCACAGAAACCAATCCGCCCAGATCAGCCGTCACGACCAAGACTGCGGCCGCCAAATGGCCAAAACCACGGTTGCCATTCTGAAAACTGAGGACGGTTCTATTGTCTTCCGGCGATGTGAACAGGTGGACTCGTCCTGTTTGGCGGTTGCACACCGAGGGTGTTGTTTGTGCCATCCGAACGGCCTTCTCAATCAACGACACCTCGACCCGTTCATCGGAAAACTGGCGCACACTGTGCCGCGCGGAAAAAAACGCCGTCAAATCAATTTTCGCGGCATCATGAATCTGCTGTCGGGATACTTCGCGCGTTCCCCCGGTGCGCCATTCTTCATCACAGTCGCAGGCCAGCCCTTGCAACCGGTCGATCTGCTCCTTGAGCTGCGGATCCGGTTTCCCATGCTGCGCGTTGAACTCCCAATAGACGTTGATCACACTTAGGGCTGTCACCCAGTTTCTGTCTATGCCAAATTGCTGCCGGTATTGCTGCAAGTGAGCAAGCAGACTTTGAACATTGGCGGCGCCAAAACCAACACGCGGTTCCGCCAGCGACAAACCCTTCTCCAGTCTGTGATACTCAATCGTGATCAAAGAAGCCAGCCGCGCACGCCCGTGGTCGGGGAAAACCGACGAAAACTTCATGAACCGCTGAAAATCATAGCGAAAATTGTTCCACACCCAGCGAGATAAACGCCATCTCTTGAGCGGCTCCTTGATCAGCGCAGGTGTGACCATGCCGGCCAAGTGCAGCAATCCATCCCACCAGCGCAGCGGCCACGGCTTTCGCTGCGGTTCATGCGGGCAGACCGGTGCCGATGCTTGTGCCGAGCGATCTTCTTGCTGTTGAATGGCCCCGTTGTTCATGGCGGTTGTTTGATTTTCATTTCGGGAAAGCTTGACGGACGATCTGGATAGTTTCCGAAAGTGTGCGTCTTCCGTAGGGAATCAACCAAATCAAAGTCAGGGAAAAGCTAATTGCCAGCATAAAGGTGGTCAACAACACAACCCAGGGTGCCAACCCGTGAAGGAAAAATCGTGATCCCGCGCTGACAAGATACGAGACGGCCGCAACCCAAACGAATGGCCGGATGACACGATAGTAATCCAGCGTCCTGATCGGTGGAATCTTACCGGCCGCATACAGCAGGTAGGGTGTGCGAATGAACAGGCCTGTCAGGCTGTACGAAGCGGCCACGCCCCACGCACCCCAGGGCAACCCCGCCACCACCGCCACCGCCACCAACACCGTGTTGATGACGCTCCACTTTAGCAGTCGTCTGCCTTCTCCGCGGCTGACAAAAACCCACAGCGCCGCGTTGGAGAGGATCTGCGCGAACGCCAACAATCCCAACACGGCAAAAATCCGCGCACACTCCTGCCATTGCTCCCCCAAAAGAAATCGCACCAGCTCGTCGCTGGTTGCGATCATCCAAGCGATGGCCGGCATCGCCACCATTGCCACCATCGCCACCATCGAAAGAAAGGCACGATGGTAGCGATCGTGATCCCCTTTCAACCGGCTGAGCGCCGGCACTGCCACAGCCGACACAGGCCCCGAAATCTGTTGGAGCGGCAGCATCAACAAGGCATAGGCGCGGCTGTAAAATCCCAAGGCTTCGGCTCCCAGAAACCGTCCAATCAAGACCTGGTCGAGATTACGTCCCAGATATCCCAGCGTTTCCACGCCGGTCATATGTCCGCCGAACATCAACAACTGTCGCACGCCCACCCCGCGTCTCAACTTCCCGGGGCGCCACCGGCAGACTAGCCAGACTCCGACGCAATTGACTAGGCACATGCCCCACTGCAGAACGACCAACGCCCAGTAACCTGCCCCTGCTTGGGCCGCCACGATAGCCGGCAAGATCCCCCCC
>CAZEQV010000101.1:0-10936 GCA_964514435.1 uncultured Verrucomicrobiota bacterium | reverse complement strand
CGTTCCGTGATCCGGTGACGTTCGCACGAACGGCAGCCCCAGCGTGAGATTCACGCCGCTGTCGAACGCGATCATCTTCAATGGCGTCAACCCTTGGTCGTGGTACATCGCCACCACCGCGTCAAACCCGCCGTGATACGCCTTGTGAAACAGCGTGTCCGCCGAAACTGGTCCGGTCACCTTGCATCCTCTGCGGCGCGCAAACCGTCGCACCGCCGGTGCGATGACGCGTCGCTCTTCCGTCCCGCACAAGCCGCCCTCGCCGGCATGAGGATTCAACCCGGCCACGCCGATACGCGGTGTGCGGATGCCAAACCGGCGGCACGCTTCGCACGTCAACTCGATGATACCCTCGATCTTGCCGGTGGTGATCAACCCGGACACCTTCGCCAATGGCGCGTGTGTGGTGACCAACGACACCCGCAACGGACCGCCCACGAGCATCATTGCGAATTTCCTGGTCCGGGAAAGATGCGCCAAAAGTTCTGTCTGCCCAGGGAAATCGTAACCGGCTTGTTTGAGCAATTCCTTGCTGATCGGCCCGGTCACCAAGCCGGCAAGTTCACCGGCAAGACAACGTTGCGCGCCTGTTACCACCCAGTCCACCGCGTCGGCGCGGCGGCTGGTTTGTGCGTGGCCGATGACTTCGTAATCGTACCGGCTATCAACCTTGCCGGAGCGGAGCGCCTTGGCCACGACCTCGGGACCGATGCCGGCAGGGTCTCCCAAGGTGATTCCGATGCGCGGCTTTGTCTTCACGGGCGTGCCATCAGAATAGACGGATGAAAGCGCGTTGGCGCAACTCCTTGACCCATTTCTCCTGAAGTTGCGAGCGCTGTTGCTGCAGCAAGATCTTTTCGATCTCGTCGCGCACTTCCGAGAGGGGCTGCGCGTGCGCTTCCTTGATGTCTTCCACTTTCAGGATGTAAAACCCTTCCGCCGTTTCAATGACCGGGCTGTGGTGCTTGGCCGGCAACTTGAACGCGACCTCGTTAAGTTCCTTCCGCAAAACATCGCGGCCAATCCATCCCCAATCGCCGCCATCTTTCGCTTCCTTGCCGGCGGAGTGTGTGCGGGCAATCGCTTCGAAGCTCTCGCCGGCATCGAGTTTCCGAACCAAATCATCAGCGAGTTCTCGCGCCGGGTCGCGCGGCAGGGGTTCAACCAAAATACGCTCCGTGCCTTGGTCGGCGGTGATGGCACCGGGCGTCTCCGTGTTGCTGGGCGGAGGAACCGGGAAGGTGCGTTTGATGTAGATCAGGCGCAGTTTGATCTGGTCGCCCACTTTGAACTGGTCGCTGTTCTCTTCGTAGTACTTCTCAATCTTCTTGGGCGAAACGAGGTTCTCCTGCGAGATCTTGCGGTTGCGCATCGCCTGAATGATGATCCGCTCGCGGACCCGTTCCCGGTATTGCGACATGGTCAATCCCTGCGCCTGCAACGTGCGAATGAAAGCCGACCGGTCATTGTTGAACTCCGTGGCGATGATGTCCGTGATCTGCCCCTCGATGACGCGATCGGGGAAACTGAAACCTTTTTTGTGAAACTCCTGAATGATCAACGACCGGTCAATCAAACCGTTTAGCGCATCCATCTGGGCCGCGCGAACCGCTTCCACCAATGTCTGGCCGCTGTAATCTCGGCGAAGCTGCTGGATGACCGGCTGCACGTACTCTTTGACTTCGCTGTAAGTAATCACTCGGTCATTCACGATCGCCGCCACACCGTCTATGATATCGGCGCGCGCTGTTGCCAGAGTCGACACAGTCACCGCCATCGCGATGTTCATGGGAAATTTCATGGCTTGACCATACAAAAAACCCGCCACCAGAAGCAAGCCTGCCAGGGTTGTTCAAATTGGCAGAAACAAACCACGCCGCGATGAACTCAACAGGGGGACAACCTCCCCAACCGGCTCTTCAAAGCCACCGTCCGTCGCCAGTTCCGCATGGTCGCAGCGGACTGACTGCCGCCGCCTCCTGACGCAACTCCGCGCTAAAGAAGCGGCCACAGATTTCCACGGATGAACACGGACAGCAGTAACGACCCCTTGGCCGCGAAAGCCGACGAGGCGTGGCTGCCGAATTCGGCCGATCCCTGAGTTCTCCATATCCGCGCGTTAGCATTTCGACACTCCAAAAACTCAGGGAGCGATCGCTGGGCGCGCCCGGCGGCCCGGCCCTGCCAACAACCCTTGCGATGTGGTTGGACGGAGCACTCCGTCTGTCCGTTTTGGGATAGGCTCTCAGTCGCCGTGGGTTGCGGGCCTTCGCCTTCATGACATCGGGAGTTTTACTTTCTGGGGTTCTCCGTCTAAATTACGATCATGAGCAAACTATACATTCTTGTTGTCGTGGCGATGTTGGGGATCGGCTGCGCTACCCATCGGACTCCCCCACCCCCTCCGATGACAATGGCCACCGTGGTGGAGTTGTCCAAGGCTGGCACACCGGATGAGGAGATCATTCGACGAATTGATGAAACGTTCACTGTGTTCAGACTCAACTCCGATGACGTCGTGAAACTCCGGCAAGATGGCGTCAGCGCCCGGGTCGTGGATTACATGCTGGCCACGGCCACGCACGCCGAGGTGTTGGCGGAACGACGACGGACGCAACAGGATTTCTACTTCTATTATCGCTACGGGCTTCCCTATTACGGGTACCGGACTTGGTGGCGTTGCTGGTAGGGATGCGGTGCTTGCGTTCATTTGCGGCTTCGACTAGAACCTCACCGTGAAGAGCAACCCCTTGCGCATCACCACAGCGACCGGGCGTCCAATACGCCAGCAGCCTAGAACCTCACCGTGAAGAGCAACCCCTTGCGCATCGGCGTCCTCGGTTCCGGCAGCGGCAGCAACTGTGAGGCCATCCTCCAAGCCAGCGAAGCCGGCCAGATTTCCAGCAAGGTAGCCATTGTGGTCAGCGACAACGCGGATGCTTTCATTTTGCAGCGCGCCCGGCAACGCGGCATCCGAGCGGAATGGATCGGTCCCAGCCAGTTCAAAACGAAGCTTGAGCCGGAACTGGAGGCAAAGGTGGCGGCATGGCTGCGGGAAGAGTCGGTGGACCTGGTGTTGCTGGCCGGTTATATGCGGGTGGTGAAATCGCCGTTGTTGAGCGTGTTCCCCGGCAAGGTCATGAATGTGCATCCGTCCTTGTTGCCGGCGTTTCCGGGGTTGCGGGCGTGGGAGCAGGCGATCCGGTATGGTGTGCGGGTGAGCGGGTGCACGGTGCATTTTGTGAATGAAGGCGTTGACACCGGCCCAATCATCCTGCAAGAAGCTGTGCCGGTCAGGCACGGCGACACGCCGGAAAGCTTGCATAAACGGATTCAGGAAGCCGAACATCGGTTGTATCCTGAAGCAGTCAGGCTCTACGAGCAGGGACGTTTGCGAATTGAAGGTCGGTCAGTCGTCGTGGCGGCGACCGCGTAAGATTCGAGAATTTGAATCATGAGTAATGTGAAGAAGAAACTACTACGGTTGGGGCTGCCCAAGGGCAGTCTTCAAGAATCCACCATGGCGTTGTTGGCCAAGGCGGGATGGAAGATTACCGGCAGCAGTCGCAACTATATTCCGCGCAGCGACGATGCGGAATTGGAGTTGCGATTGATACGGGCACAGGAAATCAGCCGGTACGTGGAGCATGGGTATTTGGACGCCGGCATCACGGGCGCGGACTGGATTGCCGAGAACGACAGCAAAGTGCGGGTCATTTGCGAGCTGGCGTACAGCAAACAGACTTCCAATCCTGCCCGCTGGGTTCTGGCCGTGCCCAATGATTCACCGATCAAGTCAGTCAAGGACCTCGCCGGCAAACGAATCGCCACCGAAGTCGTCGAACTGACCCGCCGCTGGCTCAAGAAGAACGGCGTGAAAGCGGAGGTGGAGTTTTCCTGGGGCGCCACCGAAGTGAAGGCGCCGGACTTGGTGGACGCGATTGTGGAGTTGACGGAGACGGGCAGTTCGCTGCGGGCCAACAATCTGAGGATTGTGGACACGTTGGTGAGCAGTTTCCCTCAATTGATCGCCAATCAGCCGGCATGGAAGGATAATTGGAAACGCGCCAAGATCGAGACGCTGGCGATGATGTTGCGCGGGGCGTTGCAGGCGGAAGAGAAGGTCGGATTGAAGATGAACGTACCGGGCAAGAAACTGGCAGGATTGCTCGCCAGCTTGCCGGCGTTGCGCAACCCGACGGTGTCGCCCCTGGCCAAGTCGGACTGGGTGGCCGTGGAAACGATCATTGACGAGCGGGTGGTGCGCGAAATCATTCCGCAATTGAAGGCCAAAGGCGCGGAAGGTATCATCGAGTATCCGTTGAACAAGGTTATCTACTGAGGGACAGCCCTCACAACCAACAGAGCGAGGACAACACATGGGTTCACTGAAAAAGCGCCGCAAAGCGAAAATCAGCAAACACAAACGCCGCAAACGTTTGAAAGCGCAGCGCCACAAGAAGCGTTAATCGCTGCTGCACCCATGCATTTCAGGCTCCGACACACGAGCCGGTGTGCTGTGGCTGGATCACTGCTGCTGGCGTGGGGGATGATCGGCTGCGCGACAGCGGATCGTTCTCCAGCCGCAACGTCCTCACCCGTTTCCGGCGCGTCCACCAACGCGCGGCTGGAACTCACCGATGCGGAGGAGAAGAAAGCCATCGCCATGGCACATTACGCCACCGGCGTGTCTCGCGAAATAGCCGGCCAGGTTGACGCGGCCATCGAGAGTTACTACCGGGCGTTTGAGTTGGATCCCCAACACACGGCATTGGCCATTCGACTGGCAAAAGTCTATCTGTCCCGACGCAACTTCACGCAGGCACAGGAAGTCCTGCAGCAAGCCACCAAGGCGACACCCCAGAATCATGATCTCTGGTTCTGGTTGGGCGTGGCTTACAAGGCAGACGAGAAGACGGATGAAGCGATGGCCGCTCTCCGGCAAGCCAACAAACTGAATCCCTCAGCCTGGGAACCCATCCGGGGCATGTTGGACATCTTTGTGGAGAAGGACAATGCCGCGGAAGCCGGCAAGCTGTTGGACCGAACATTTCGCACCAGTTCAAACGACCCCATGTTCTGGGTCACGCTCGGCGACGTGTACGGACTGACTTTGAAGATGAAGCCGGGCTTTGCGCCGCACCTCCCCGAAACGCGCGTCCGGCAATGTTACGAGAAGGCCCTGTCCCTGGCGCCGGATGATCCCGAAGTGGTTCTGCGGATCGCCGACCAATACGAAACAGCCAAGGACTTCAAAGCGGCGGCCGAGTACTACCAGAAACTTCTCGATACTCGTCCTGCCGACTCCAATCTGCGAATGAAACTGGCGCATTGCCATGTCCAAAGCGGGGACAACGCCGCCGCCGCCAAGCAACTTGA
The DNA here is from genome assembly GCA_964514435.1 of uncultured Verrucomicrobiota bacterium. GTDB lineage: Bacteria > Verrucomicrobiota > Verrucomicrobiia > Palsa-1439 > Palsa-1439 > CAZEQV01. The sequence goes on along the minus strand of CAZEQV010000101.1, from coordinate 5,557 downwards.
AGAAATCATCAAGAAGGATCCGCTTCGATTCGAGGTGTACAACCTGGTGGCTGACCTCTATGAGGAAATGGATCAACCCGACCGGGCCATTTCCTTGTACCAACAATCGCTCGTGTTGAATCCCCACCAGCTTCAACCGCACCTCAGCATTGTGTTGCTTCAACTGCGGAAGAAGGATTTCGACGCCGCACTCAAGAGCCTCAAGCCGGCCAAGGAGAAGTTCCCCACGGCGTTTCAGGTTCCCTATTTTTACGGGCTGATTTTCAGCGAGCAAAAAAGCTACGAGCGCGCCGTCACGGCTTATGCAGACGCGGAAACGCTGGCCCGGGAAGCTCCCAACGAGGTGAAACTCGATTCCTCGTTCTATTTCTCATTTGGGGCGGCTCATGAGCGCAGCGGCGAATTTGACAAAGCGGCGGCGATGTTCCGCAAGGCCATCGAACTGGATCCGAACAATCATTCTGCCTACAACTATCTCGGCTACATGTGGGCCGACAACAACATCAACCTCGAAGAAGCCCATCAACTCATCAAGAAAGCCGTCGAACTCGAACCGAACAATGGGGCCTACATTGACAGCCTTGGTTGGGTGTTGTTCCGCTTGGGCAAGTCAGATGAGGCGCTGGTTCAGATTCGCCGCGCGGCTGAACTCATCAAGGACGACGCCACCATTTTGGATCACCTCGCCGATGTCCTTCTGAAATCGGGCAAACGCGAGGATGCCATTTCCGTTCTCCGTCGCGCCAGCGAACTGGAACCCGAGAACAAAGCCATCTCTGAGAAGCTGGAACGCCTGAGCACCCCCCATTGATGAAACGGCGTTCTCCGTTGTAACTGTTTCTTTGCCGTTGAACCGACAGCAGCCAACACGTATAAGGTACGGGTTTCAGCAGCCACACAATTCAACGGATAAACACAGATATGAGCAAGCAGACCACGATCGCCGCCAAGAACTCCGCCCGGCGCGCCAGCGCACCGGCCCAACAGGCAGAACAACCCCTCATGCGCGGAGCCGACATTGTCATCAGATGCCTCGAACTCGAAGGCGTGGAAGTGGTCTTTGGGTATCCCGGCGGTGCCAGCATGGAAATGCACCAAGCGCTGACCCGCTCCAAGAAGATTCGCACCATCCTTCCCCGCCACGAGCAAGCGGAAGCCTTCGCCGCCGAAGCCTACGCGCGCGCGAGCGGCAAAGCCGGTGTCTGCCTCGCCACCAGCGGCCCCGGCGCCACCAACTTGGTGACCGGCATCGCGGATGCGTTTCTGGACTCGGTGCCGATGATCGCCATTACCGGTCAAGTCCCACGTCCCATGATTGGCCGCGGCGCGTTTCAAGAAACGGATGTGTTCGGCGTGACCTTGCCGATCGTCAAGCACAGCTACCTGGTGATGAACGTCGAAGACATTCCGCGCGTCATCAAAGAGGCGTTTTACATCGCCACGACCGGCCGTCCCGGTCCCGTGCTGATTGACATCCCCAAAGATGTTCAACAGTCCATGTGCCGGCCCGTCTTCCCGGAAACCATCAAGCTGCGCGGGTATGATCCCGATCAACGCATCAGCGCCAAGGAAGTGGAACAAGTCGCCGCACTTGTCGAAAAGAGCCAGCGCCCTGTGTTGTACTGTGGCGGCGGCATCATTTCTTCCAACGCCAGCGAGGAACTGATCGCGTTCGCCGAAAAGACAAACATACCGGTCGCCACGACGCTCATGGGCATTGGGGCCATTCCCTCCGAGCACCGCCTCTCGATGCGCTGGCTGGGCATGCACGGCAGCGTCTATTCCAACTACGCGGTGGACAAGTCGGATTTGCTGCTGGCGTTTGGCGTTCGCTTTGACGACCGCGTGACCGGCAAGGTCAGCGAGTTTGCCAAACACGGCACCATTGTTCACATTGACGTTGATCCCAGCGAGCTGAACAAAAACAAGGTCGCCCATCTTCCCATTGTCAGCGACATCAAGTATGCGCTGCAACAGCTCGTCAAAGCCGTCAAGCCGCGCAAACCCGACGGTTGGCTCAAGCAGATTGACGAATGGAAAGCGAAGTTCCCGTTCCGGTATCGTGTCACCGATGAAGTGCTGAAATCCCAGTACGTCCGCGAATTCCTCGGCGGCGACATCAACGAGATTATCATGCCCCAGTACGTCATCGAGGTGCTCGACGAACTGACCAAGGGCGAGGCCATCGTCACCACGGGCGTCGGCCAGCATCAGATGTGGGCGGGTCAATATTACAAGTTCAAACACCCCCGCACGTTCCTGACATCAGCCGGTCTCGGCTCGATGGGTTTTGGCTATCCGGCCGCGTTGGGCGCCAAGCTCGCGTTTCCGGACCGTGAAGTCGTTGACATTGACGGCGACGGTTCCTTTGCCATGAACATTCAAGAACTGGCCACCGCGCACATTGAACGCATCGCCGCGAAAGCCATCATCCTGAACAACCAACACCTCGGCATGGTGGTGCAGTGGGAAGACAGGTTCTATCAGTCAAACCGCGGGCACACCTACCTCGGCGACCCGCAGAACCCGCATCAAATCTACCCGGACTTCATCGCCATCTCCAAAGGATTCAACATCCCCGCCGAGCGCGTGGTCCGCAAGAGCGAACTGCGTCCCGCCATGAAGCGAATGTTGGCCTCGCCGGAGCCTTACGTCCTGGACGTGATCGTGCCGTACACCGAACACGTGCTACCGATGATTCCCTCCGGCAAAACCGTGCATGACATGATCATTGACCAGGACGAGCGTCCCGAGCTGGGCAACAACCTCGGCCTGTAACCTTGCCGGACGGATGCCGATGAAACTGACCGGCCGAACACGAACCGCCCTCGTGCTGTTCGCGTTCGCGGCGGCGTTTATCACGCTGACCGTCAGCAGCTATGTGGGGGAATCGGCCACATGGGATGAACCGTTCCATCTCACGACCGGCTACAGCGCGCTCAAAGTCCAAGACTACCGGGTGGACCCGGAGCATCCGCCCTTTCTGCGGATGTGGTGCGCCTTGCCGTTGCTGCTGATGGAAAACGTCTGGTTTGACACTGAAAACCCGCACTGGCAAACCGCGCAACAATGGTTGTTTGGTCACAACTTTGTGTACCAGCACAATGATGCCGACCGGCTGATGTACCGGGCGCGGTTCATGACCGTCCTGCTGGGCGTGTTGCTGGGCATTCTGATTTTCTCCTGGGCGCGAGATCTGTTCGGATTCTGGCCGGCCACCATCACCTTGGGCATCTACACCATCGAGCCGAACATTCTCGCCCATTTCCGCCTCATCACCACCGACGGCGGCGTGACCTGTTTCATCTTCGGCACCGTTTATTTTCTGTGGCGGACACTGCGCCATTTCACGTGGCCCAACTTGGCCGGCTTCTGCGTCTTTTTCGCGCTGGCGCAAATCAGCAAGTTCTCCTCGTTGCTGCTGTTGCCCATCGTCTTCTTGCTGCTGCTGTTTCACATCGTTCGGAATCAACCGTGGCCCTGCCGGTGGCCGGGATTTTCCCAGCTTGCTGGAGGCGGCCAGCGGCTGTTGGCTTCCCTGCTGCTCGTGTTGCTTGCCGGTTTCGCAGCATGGATCGCCATGTGGGCGAGCTACGGATTCCGGTACGCTCCCACTTCCCAACCGGCATCCGAGGTCAAGTTTCAAAGCCTGCCCGAAATGCAGATCACCTCACCGAAGTTGACGCGCATCGCGAACTGGATTGACCGCAACGAACTCCTGCCCAATGCCTGTATTCAGGGATTCTTGCTGGGACAGATCAAAGCGCAACGGCGTGGCGCCTATCTGGCGGGCGAATTCAGCGAACGCGGCTGGTGGTATTATTTCCCCTTCGCGTTTGCCATCAAGACCCCCATCGTGCTGATCGGTCTTTTTGCGTTTGGGACATTGCTGGCGTTCTCGCGCCGCGAGATGTTCTTGAAAAGCGAAGTGTATGTCGTCGTCCCCATCGTCGTGTTCATGGGCATGGCCATGCTGGCCAAGCTCAACATCGGTTTGCGCCATATCTTGCCGGTCTATCCGTTTGTCATTCTTCTGGCCGGACGGGCGGTGCATGAATGCCGGCTCGCTGACCGCGCCAAAGTCATCGTCGTCGCGTTGGTCATCATGACGCTGGAGGTGGCGTGGGTCTGCCCGCATTACCTGACATTCTTCAATGCCTTCGTGGGTGGCCCGTCGCAAGGCCACAAATTTTTGGTGGATTCCAACCTCGATTGGGGACAGGACTTGAAGCCGCTGGCCGCGTGGATCAAGAAGAATTACATCCAGCAAATCAACCTCGGCTACTTCGGCACTGCTGACCCGTCCTACTACGGCATCCATGCCACCCATCTGCCGGGGGCGCCGTTTTACTTGGAGTCGCAGATACGCAAGCCGGAGCTGCCGGGATGGGTGGCCGTGAGCTACACGAATTTGCGCGCCGTGTACTTGGGCGAAGGAGGGCGCAAGTTCTACAAACCATTGCTGGAGCGAACCCCTTACGTCGTCATTGGAAACTCCATCTGCGTCTACTGGGTGGATCAGCCTTGGTGGAAACCATGAACACGCTCGTGACAGGGGGCGCCGGGTTCATCGGCTCGCATGTTGTCGAAGCGCTGTTGAAGCGGGGACACACCGTCACGGTTGTGGATGACTTCAACGATTTTTACGCGCCGACGTTGAAGGAACAAAACGTGGCCGGATTCGCCGGCGACGTGGCTCTGCACCGCATGGACATTCGTGACTTGACCGGACTGCAAAGGGTCTTCGCCCCCGGCAAGTTTGACATCATTGTTCATCTGGCTGCGCGCGCGGGCGTTCGTCTCTCACTCCAACAACCCGTCCTCTATACGGAAACCAACATTACCGGCACGCAAAACCTGTTGGAGCTGGCTCGCCAATCCGGCGTGAGGAGGTTCGTCTTTGCCTCGTCCTCGAGCGTGTATGGCGTGAACCAAAAGATCCCGTTCAACGAGGAAGACCCCGTTTTTCGCCCCATCTCGCCGTACGCTGCCACCAAGCTTGCCGGCGAAGCTCTCTGTCACGTTTATCATCATCTGTATGGCATGAGCATGGTGTGCTTGCGCTTCTTTACCGTGTACGGTCCACGGCAACGTCCCGATCTCGCGATTCGCAAGTTCACGGAAGCCATCAGCACCGGCCAGCCGGTTGAGTTGTTTGGCGATGGCAGCACGCGGCGGGATTACACGTATGTGGACGACATCGTGGCCGGAGTCATGGCTGCGGTGGAATCCTCGCTGAAATATGAAGTAATCAACCTCGGCGGTTCCCAGACGGTGTCCCTCATCGAATTGGTCCGCCACATTGAAAAGGCGCTGGGCCAGCCGGCCGTGGTCCGCTGGCTGCCGGAGCAGCCCGGCGACGTGCCGGTGACGTTTGCCGATGTGTCGAAGGCCCACCGTCTCTTGGGATACAATCCCCGCACCAGCATCGCCGAGGGAATATCGAAGTTCGTCGCGTGGCACCGGCAGCAACGCCGGTAAGCTCATTCGTGCTTCTTGACAATGAGCGTGGCGTTGTGTCCGCCGAACCCCAGCGAGTTGTTCACGCAAGCGGTTA
>CAZEQV010000100.1:0-11072 GCA_964514435.1 uncultured Verrucomicrobiota bacterium | reverse complement strand
TCGGCGAACTTCTCAATACCAACGGTCAACACAGCGGCCCGGGTCCGGGTTCGTAGTTCCCCGCACCATTTGTCGTCAGCGTTGAGAATGGCCCAGCCTTCTTCGACGCCGGGAAGGTTCTCCAGCAACGCGCCCTTCTCTTTGGCCACACCGGCTTCGTCGTGGAGAAACTCCACATGCGCCAGGCCGATGTTGGTGATCACGCCGATGTGCGGGCGCACGATGCCGGCCAACGCCGCGATTTCGCCGGGATGATTTGTGCCCAGCTCAAACACGCCGAACTCGTGCCGTCCATCGAGGCGGAGCACGTTGAGCGGCACGCCGATGTGGTTGTTGCGGTTGCCGTCGGTCTTGACGACCTGAAACCGCTGACCGAGAACGGCGGCGACCATTTCCTTGGTGGTGGTCTTGCCGCACGAGCCGGTGATTCCGACGATGCGGGTGGTTGAGGGCATCTGGCGGCGGTAGTTCGTTGCGAGTTGGTGCAATGCGGTGAGGGTGTCCGGCACTTGGAGAAGCGCCAGAGCACTAGGCGAGTGCATCGCACAGGTGGGATCCGAAACTACCGCCGCGGATGCCCCCAGCCGTGCTGCATCCGTGACAAATTGATGACCGTCAAAATTGGGGCCGCGCAACGCCAGAAAGCAATCGCCACTGTGCAGCGACCGCGTGTCCGTGCTGAAATGCAGCACGTCCACCGCGGGATCACCCCGCAACAACTGCCCGCCGCAATAGTCAACCAGTTCCGCTAGGCGCATGGTCTCCGCCCCCACTTCATGTCCTGCAAATAGTCTTCCACGACCTGCCGGTCATTGAACGGCACAACCGTGTGCGCAAATTCCTGATAATTCTCATGCCCCTTGCCGGCCACCAACACCGTGTCGCCGGGGCGGGCAATGTCCAAGGCGCGTTCGATCGCCTCCCGCCGGTCCTCAATCACCTGATACCGGCTGCGCGGCACAGCGGCCAAGCCCGCCTCGATGTCCGCGAGGATGGCGCGGGGGTCTTCCGTGCGCGGATTGTCGCTGGTCAGGATCGAAAAATCCGCCAACTCACCGGCGACGCGTCCCATCGGCGCGCGTTTGCCTTTGTCGCGGTCGCCGCCGCAGCCAAACACGCAAATCAACCGGCCGCGTGTCAGTTCGGCCACCGTGACCAGAACGTTTCGCAACGCGTCCTCGGTGTGCGCGTAGTCCACGCACACGCGGAACGGCTCATTCACCGGCACGATTTCCAGCCTGCCGGGCACGGGGCGAATTTGACCGAGCGCCTTTTCTATGGTGCCCAGATCAAGTCCCATCGCCAGACCGGCCGAGATGGCCGCCAGCGAGTTGTACACGTTGAACCGGCCGATCAACGGCAAGGAAATCGGCATGGTGCCGACCGGCGTCTGGCAGATGAAGTACGTGCCGTCCGTGGATATCCGCAGATCCACGGCGCGAACGGCTGCGGCGTTTGTCACCCCGTAGGTGATGACGGAGTGTTCCCCACCCAAACGCTCAACCAGCCGCCGCCCGTGGCCATCATCGGCGTTCACCACCGCCCGACCGTTCTTGCGCAAGGCTCCAAGCCCGGCAAACAACCGCGCCTTGGCTTCAAAATAGTTCTCCATCGTCTGATGGTAATCGAGATGGTCCTGCGTCAGATTGGTGAACACGGCCACATCAAAGTCCACGCCCGATACCCGATGCTGCGCCAAAGCGTGGGAACTGACTTCCATCGAAACGCCCTGGCAACCGCAGCGCAACATCTGGCTCATCATGTCGTGCACGTCCACCGACTCCGGCGTGGTTCGCGCCGCCGGGATGACGCGCTCGCCTATTTCGTACTGCACCGTTCCCAACAAGCCGGCCGGCAAGCCCGCCGTTTCCATCACTGCTTTGCACATGAGCGCGGTGGTGGTCTTGCCGTTCGTGCCCGTCACGCCCACCACGCGCAATTTCTGCGAGGGATGATCGAAGAACCAGTCCGCCGCCAGCGCCATTGTCTGCCGCGCGTCGGCCACGCGCACGCGCGTCGCGCGGGGACTGCATCCAAATTCCTGTTCACACACCACCACGGAAGCGCCACGATCCACCGCGGCTTCCACGTACCGGTGTCCGTCGGCCCGCTGCCCGCGCAGGGCGACAAACATGTTGCCGGGCATCACCCGCCGCGAATCGTAGGCGATGCCGGTAATCTCACGGTCAATCGAACCTTCCACGGTGATCGGTTCTATGGATTGGAGAAGCTCGCTCAGTTTCATAACACACTTGCCACTTTCACTTCGTTGGGCGCCACCTGCGGCGGGATGCCCAGGTACTGCGCCACTTTTTCCGCCACGTTTCGAAAGACGGGACCGGCCACGGTTCCGCCGTAATAACTGCGTCCGCTCGGATCATCCAAACTGACGAGGATCGAAATTTCCGCGTCCGACGCCGGCAGATATCCGCAGAACGAGGAATAGTACCGGCTCACATACCGGCCATTCTCGATCTTCTGCGCCGTGCCGGTCTTGCCAGCCGCTTCGTAACCCGGCACCGCTGCCTTGGGCGCCGTTCCTTCGCTCGTGGGCACGCGCCGCAAGGCCGCAGTCATCGCGATCTTTGTCCGCGCATGGATCACCTGCGCCGTCACTTGCGGCTCGAACTCTTGAAACACAGAACCGTCGGCGTTCATCACGCGCTTCACGATCATCGGGCGCATGAGTTGGCCGCCGTTGGCCATAGCGTTCATAGCCATGATCATCTGCAGCGGCGTCGCAGCAATCTCGTGTCCCATCGGAATCCGTGTGATGGACAGGTTCGTCCAGCGGTTCAAGGGATGCGCGATGCCAGACACCTCGCCCGGCAAGGCGATGCCGGTGCGTTTTCCAAAACCGAAACGACGGATGTACTCATAGAGCCTCGCGGCCCCGAGCCGTTCCACGGCGATCTTGGCCGCGCCGATATTGCTGGAATGATAGACAATCTCTTCGAGGGTCAGCACCCCGTAGGGATGCGCGTCATGCAGAACCCGCCCGGCATGAAGCCACGCGCCGTTTTCGCAATCAAACCGGTCCGACAGACGAGCCAGATTCTCGTTCAAGGCCGCCGCCGCCACGACAATCTTGAAGGTTGACCCCGGCTCGGCCACATCGCTGATGCAACGGTTGCGGCGCGCATCGGGCGGCACATCCCCGGGCCTGTTCACGTCAAACGTAGGACGACTGGCCATCGCCAGGATCTCGCCGGTCTTGGGTTTGGTCACAATAATCACGCCGCCCTGCGGGCGATGTTCGGACATTGCTTGGTCGAGTTCCTTCTCGGCAATGTGCTGGATGACTTGATCAATCGTCAGCACCACGTTGTAACCGTCTTGCGGCCCAATCTCGGAACCGCGAAACGCCCGCATCTCCCGTCCGCGACGGTCGCGTTCGATCACTTCGTAGCCGGCCCGTCCGCGCAAGTAGCTGTCCAACGAGGCTTCGACCCCTTGAACACCCTTGTGCTCGGAGTCCACAAACCCGAGAACGTGGCTGGCCAGCGACCCGTTGGGATAGGTGCGAACAAATTGGTCTTCAAACGTCAACCCTTTGAGTTTCAGATCGCGGATCTTCTGAACGGTCTCTTCGTCCACTTTCTGTTTGAGGCGAACATACCGGCCTTCCCCGCTGAGTTTGACGAGCAACTGGTTGGCATCCATGTGCAGCAACGGCGCGAGGCTTTGCGCGTAGCGCACCGCTTGCGACGTGGTGATGGAAGGATCCGCCGCGACGATGCGCACGGACTGACTGTTGGCCAGAAGATTGCCGCGGGCATCGAGGATCTGACCGCGCCGTCCGGGCCGGTGAACAACACGCTCGCGGGTCGCGGATGCCGCCGCTTGCAGTTCCCGGTGCTGGACGACGTGAAGATTAAAGAGCCGGTAACCAAACGCCGCGAACACGGCGCTGAGTCCGCCAATCACGATCATCAACCTCCAATTTTGGGCGGTCGTTTGCATGTCAGCGACGCACCACCGTGGCGGCCCGCTTTCTGGGTGAACCGACCGGGGCCTGCGTCCGCACGACAGCGGAGCGTCCCATCGGCATGTCCCATTCGGGACCGGGCTCGTAGGCTCGAATGATTTGCGTTTCTTTGGGCATCACCAGCCCGAGCGAATACTGCCGGCACTGCGCTTCGAGGTAGGACGGCGACTTCAGATGGGCCAGTTGCGCCGCCCATTGAGAGTTGCGTTTCTCCAACGCCAGAAGATATGCCTCGCGTTTGCGAAGGTCTTCACCGAGCCGGTAGATCTGGTTTTTCTGCCAGACACACACCAATCCCATGACCGCCAGACACACGCAGGCCATCACGGATTTCGCCACCGTCCCCAATCGCAGCGGCTCGCGCCGCCGATTTTTCTTGAACCAGCTCACGGTAAATCCAGAGGGCAGGCTCCTTGGCTCCTGCCCCGGGTGTCCCCACCCCCAAATCTCCTTAAATTTTTTCCGCTACGCGCAATTTGGCGCTGCGCGCCCGCGGGTTGACACGAACTTCGTCCTCACCCGGCACCACGGGCTTGTGCGTGACAATCCGCAACGTTTGTTTCCGCCCGCACGTGCACACCGGCAAGGCGGGGGGACACACACAAGGACGACTCCGACCAACGAAAAATTGTTTTACGATCCGATCTTCAAGCGAATGAAAGGTGATGACCGCCAACCGCCCGCCAGACTTCAGGCATTTCGCCGCCAGCTCCAAACCGGCCCGCACATTGTTCAGTTCATCGTTGACCGCAATACGCAGGGCTTGAAAGACACGCGTGGCAGGATGAACACCGCCATGCTGCTTGCCCAACACCCTCTCCACCAATCGCGCCAGTTGCACGGTCGTCTCAAGCGGTCCGCGCCCGGCGCGCTCCCGCTCAATCGCCCTCGCAATCGCCGCAGCCCGACGTTCCTCGCCGTATTCACGGAAGATTCGGGTGAGTTCCTCAACGGATGATTGAGCCAGAAGTTCACGGGCCGTAAGGGAACCGGTTCGATTCATCCGCATGTCCAGCGGACCTTCCCGCTGAAAACTGAACCCTCGCGATGGTTCGTCGAACTGCCGGGAACTTGCTCCCAGGTCGAGAATCATTCCATCCACCGATGTCACCCCCAAACTCATCAACACTCGCTCCAATTCCACATACGACGCGCGCACCAACTGCACGCGCGCTCCAAACTCGCTGAGCGCATCCCGCGCCCGCAGGATCGCTTCCTCATCCCAATCCAATCCAATCAACCGGCTCCCCGGCCCGCTGACGCGCAACAACTCGCGCGCATGTCCTCCTCCACCTACTGTCCCATCCACATACAGCCCGCCATCGCGGGGCCGTATGAACTCCACCACTTCTTGCAGGAGTACGGGCACGTGATACATGATTCCCATCTCGCTCCTCATCCACCACGGAACCCACTTGGCCCGCAAGTCATGCTACTTCACCCTCAGGCACCTCCCAGCATACGCCCCATCAACCGGCCAAACACCGACCGCGCCCATGGACGCCCTTGCGCGCGGCCTCGTCGAACATTTTGCACCAGCCCGATCTCACCGGACTGCACGATGTCCGAGGTCATTTCCGGCACCATGCCGCCTCGTCCAACCGGTATCACCGCGCCCGGTGCCACGGTGCGCGCCGGCTCAATCGTCACCTGCCGTCCAAACAACCTCGCCCGACTGGCATCAAACTTCGGGAACTGACTCATTCGCGGCAAATCAAACTGACGCATTTCTCCGCCATCCCGCGTCAGGCTCTGATTCACCTTCAAAAACCCCACGATTCCACCCCTGTTCATCTTCAAACCTCACAACTGCATCTGCGTGGCCGCCACGGCGAAATGAGGACGTTTCTCCTCTTGGAATTTTTCCCACCGTTCAGGCGACCAAATCTCGAAGCGGTTCAAGGTCCCCACCAAGACCGCTTCGTCTTTGATGCCGGCATGCTCCAGAAGCGCGTCCGTCAGCGAAATACGACCCTGCTTGTCCACGTCACTTTGATGAGCGGCGGAGGCAATCAACCGCACACCATCGCGCTGGTCGTATTCGCCGATGCGGATGTTATCGGCGACCTCCAACATCTTTTCCATCGCCGCTGCTTCCAGCACCAACAAACAATCTTTTGGATCCGGCAATACAAAGAACTCTTGCGAGCCACTTGCGGCTCGCCACTTCGCCGGTACCGCCACACGATTCTTTTCATCCACCGAATGATGAAACGTGCCGACAAATACCGTTCTCTTGTTTCCTCTATCCATTGGGAGTCGCGGTTCCTCCTTGCGGACCACCATTCCCCACTACTCGACAATTTTTCCCATAATCCCCCATTCATGTCAACACATGTTTTGTTCTTTTTTTATATTTCTCGCGTTCAGATTCGGCCTATCTCGTTAAATCCCAAACAAAAACGTCAAGGGCCGCCATAGACGATGTCGCCAAAATCGTTCATTGTGTTCCCCACCCTCATCCACGAAATACTCCAGATTCCTCCCCACTTTCCACCCCAACATCACATACGTTTCAGCCACTTCACGGGTCAAATCAGCGTCATCGTCCACCGTCCCGCTGTCCACATAAACACGCAACCCACCACGCTTCTGATTCCGTAAATAGTCCGCAAATGCGCTGCCATCACCGGCGCGGAGATTGAACGAACCCGATATGCATGCGACGCCGCCAAACACTGCCGGATTCCGATGCGCCATCCACAACGAAACCAATCCACCCAATGATGCGCCCATCAACGCAGCCGCACCGGCTCCTTTGCGCGCCGGAAAATTTCTCTCAACCGCCGGCTTCACCACGCGACAGATAAAATCCGAATACGGATGCCGCGCGCGTTCCGCGAATGAGCGCACCGGCATCATCTCACGATACCGGCTTCTTCCATGCGGGATTCCCACCACAATGACCGGCTCGATTTTTTTGTCCGCTGCCAGCAAATCCACAATTTCATTGATGTACCAGCCACCATGGCCTCGACACGCTTGCGGATCGTTCCACAGATTTTGTCCGTCGTGACAATACAGCACCGGAAACTTTTTCCGTCGCGATTGAAGCGCCGCTTCCGGCAAGTACACGTAGATGGGACGCTTCGGCACCGCCCGCGGTGAGCGGGGAAAATCATCAAGTTCGAGCACATGAAATCGCGGCGACTCCGGCAACCGAATCATGCGTGGATACCGTCACACGCGACGCATCGCTGTCAAGCCACAACATCTCCATCACACGGTTCATTTCTCACTCGCGCCCCGCAGACAGCGCGCGCATAATTCTGAAGAAATGAGATTCCCACGATTTCTGGCATTGATGCTGGTGCTGGCCGGTTGTCATCAAATCGGCACCTGGGAGGATGAACCGCAGAACTTCCAGCGGATTTTCCATGTGGCAGCCCCGCAAGATGTCGTCGTGGTGCATTCGCGCTTCTGGCGATCTGCACACTGGACTTACGAGTTCGAGTATTTCATTCACATCCGCCAAAACGCAGATTTCCAGAAACGCTTGTTTACCGAGAACAGACTGAAACAACTCGAATCGGAAACTGACCGGCAGGGTGCCACCAACTACTTTGGAGAAAGGCCGTCATGGTTTCTTCCCAAGCCGCTGGTCGAATATGAAATCTGGATCTACGCCGACGAGCCGCGCCAGAATTTCCGGATCTTCATTGACCGCAACAGCGGCGACCTGTTCCTCACGGACCATCAAGTGTGATCAAGGCGCCGTAACGGAGGTTGCGGGTGCTCACGGTCAATTCAAACGCGCCCAGTATTTCCATCGCCGTCAGGTACACCATCCCGCCGGCCACGATGATATCCGCGCGATCAGCCGGCAATCCCGGATACTTTTTCCGTTCCTCCAACGGCACCGCATTCAACTGCGCCAGCAACTGCCGCAATTCATCTTGCGTCACGCGGGCGTGATCCGAGCGTCTCTTCAGAATGGCGGCCAAAATGTTGATGGACCCGCCTGTCGCCACGAGATGCCGACCGGTAAAGTCGAAAGAAGCAAGCGCTTGATACAGCGACGCTCTCAGATGCCCGCACAAATCCGCGAACCGGTCTTCGCCAAACATCTCCGTCAGCCGCACCGCGCCCAACGGCAAGCTCTGGTGCCGATCCATCTGACCGCACCGGCCTTGGATGAACTCCGCGCTACCGCCCCCCACATCCATCACCAACAAGGGCCACTCAGACCAGTCCGGATCGCTCGAAACACCGCGAAAAATCAACTCCGCCTCGCGGTCACCGCTGATGACCATCACCTCCAACCCGCACCGTTGCCGGACTGCTCGCAGAAAATCTTCCCGGTTGCCGGCATCCCGCGCCGCGCTGGTCGTCAACGCCACAATCTTTTGGGCACCCGACCGGTGCGCTTCGGCATGAAGTTCAGCCACCGCATCGGCCGTTCGCTTGATCGCTTGCGGTTTCAACAATCCGGTATGGTTTACCGACTCTCCGAGACGCGTGGTTTTGTCCCGAGTCAGCACCGGCTGCACCAATGCATGGCCCACATCCGCCACGAGAACTTTGACGGTGTTGGTGCCGATATCAATGACCGCCCGCCGCATTCTTGATCGCCTCCAGGTTTCTCTGCGCCTCGACGTAACCGCGCTTGAGTCGCACCGCTTCCGCGAAATGCTGCGCCGCTTCGCGGACTTTGCCCTGCGCGAACAACACCGCTCCCAAGTTGTTGTGCGCCTCGGCGTGACCAGGCTTCAACCGCAACGCCTCCCGGTAGTGATGTTCCGCATCCCCTTCCCGCTTCTGTTCATGGCGCACCAAACCCAGATTGAACTGTGCTTCGGCGGAGTTGGGGTTGATCTTGATCGCGTCCGCAAAAACCGCCGCAGCGTCATCCAGCTTTCCCTCGTCAAACAACAAGGAGCCGAGATTGAGCCGCGCCTCCACATTGATCGCCGACAACCTCACCGCCTCCCGGTACGCTTCCTTGGCCGACTGCCGATCTCCCAGTTTCGCCAATGAAATCCCCATCTGATGGTAAGCCATCGGATAATTCGGATGAATCCGCACCGCTTCCCGGTACGATTTCACGGCCTCGGGATGGCTGCCGACCGAGGCCAACGCCACGCCCAACGTGTAATGCGCGTCCGCGTAATCCGGCCGCAGGCGGATGGCTTCCCGGTATTGTTCGATGGCCTCGGTTGTTTGCTTCCGAAAATGAAGCGCCACACCGTAATTATACCGGCCCCGCGCGTTCTCAGGACGTTTCGTCGCCACATCCCGCCACACCGTCAAGTCATCCCGGTAATCTAGGTTTCGCTGCGAGGTCATGATAACCAGCACCAACGTGACAAGCGCCACCACGCCCACGCCGCGCTCCTTCAACCATTCCCGACCGGCCACGACCAGTGCCGCCAACACGCCCGCCAACGGCAGATACATCCGGTGCTCGAACGCCAAGTCCCGAATCGGAATGAAACTGGACGTCGGCAAAAGGATCGCAAAGAACCACACGCCCACAAACCCGAGCGGCTTGCGTTTCACCAAGGCCCAAACCGTGCCGGCCAGCAACCCTCCGATCACCAGACATCCCGGCAAGATGTCCCCCGCTGTGCGCGCCACCGGCCAACCGTAGTCCAACACCAACGGCCGCGGCCAGACCACCAGCCGCAGATAATGCAGCAACACGCCCGGCTGCGACCGCGCGTATTCCCACGCGGTCACGCCGCCGAACTCAAAACCGGCATCCGGCTTCCATTCCTTCGCGCCGTTGGCCAACAACACCGGCAACAACAACCACGTCGCCGCCAGACCCGCGGCCAGCTTCCATCGTTGTCGCCACGATCCGCCCATAAACATCCAATCAAACACAATCGCCACAATCGGCGCGGTGACCATGATTGGTTTTGTCGCCATCCCCAGCGCGCAACACGCCACCGCCCCCCACATCCATCGCCGCACCACACAATAGATCGTGGCCAGATAAAACAATCCCATCAACGATTCGCCGCGCTGGATGATGTACGTCACCGCTTGCGTGTTCAGCGGATGCGCCACCCACAACACCGCCACCGCCAGCCCGATCCCGTTGGCCGCGCGATCATACCGGCCCGCGAACACCGGCAACTTCAACGCCCGCCGCACCACGCCGAACAACACCCACGCCGCCCCGAGATGAATCAGCAAATTGACCACGTGAAATCCCCAGACATTCAGGCCGCCGGCCGCGTAATTAAACGCCAACGTCAACCACACCACGGGACGCGACGTTGTCGTCAACCCTTCCCACACCGCGCCCGGCGCCTTGACCCGCGGATTGTCGCGAATGGACATCAAATCGTCAAAGATGAACGGCCCCGAAAAGCTGTTGGCGTACGCCAGCAACCCGACCGCCACGATCAACGCCACCGGCCACCACGCACGGCCAGATTGTATCTGCGGTTGTTTTTTTTCCTTCTTCATCAGTTCCCGGTCTCCGGCGCTTTGAACCGCGGATCCAACCGCGATGCTTCGCTGAATGATCGCCGCGCGTCGGCCGACCTTCCCAAACGGGCCAGCGTCGCACCAAGATTAAAAAGCGCGGGTGCATAGGCCGGTCGGATTCGAATCGTCTGTTCGAACCGGCCGGCGGCTTCTTCAAACTTACCGGCAGCAAACAATGCATTACCCCAATTGTAATACGCCTCCGCGAAATCAGGACGCAGTGCGGTCGCCTTCTCAAAACACTCCATCGCCTCCGGCAACCGGCCGAGTTCCGTCAACACCAGACCCAGATTGCTCCACGCATCCACATAGTCGGGCTTCAATTTCACTGCTTCCCGAAGTTGCCTCACGGCCTCATCGCGCTGACCCAACCGGTGCAACGCCGTGCCAAGGTTGTAATGCGCCTCCGCGTAACCGGGCTGCAACACCAAAGCCTGCCGGAACCTCGGCGCTGCTTCGCTCGTCCGATCCAACATCGCCAGCGCGCGTCCAAGGTTATTGTGAGCTTGCGCGTAACCGGCATCCAACCGTAACGCCTCTTCAAAGTGCGGCACCGATTCAGCAAACCGTCCCTCATCACACAACGCATTGCCCAGATTCACACGCGCTCGCGGATTCTCCGGCCGTTTCGCCACCGTGTCCGTCC
>CAZEQV010000099.1:0-11097 GCA_964514435.1 uncultured Verrucomicrobiota bacterium | reverse complement strand
CCTCGTGCGCTCCACCGTCCCTGTCGGCGGCTGTCGCTCAGTTCTGGCGTTCGGCGTCCTCGGAGTGCTCGGCGTTTCGAGCTCCCGTGAGCTTGCGGCCAGATACGGCCATTTCGAAGTTCCAGCCGCATGGTTTTTGTTTCCTATCATACCGGCTGTGATAGTTGCCGCCTTGGCGCTATTACTCCCTGCTGACATTTTCCATTGGCGGAGGGGCTTGATCGTGTGGGTTTTGTTTCTTATCACGTGGATTCTTGGCAGTACGAGTCCATTGCTTTACGCCCTCTACGATTTCGAGCACCGTTTGTCGTCACAGACTTCTCCAGGATCGGCACAGCCATGACCCGATTTCCATCAGCGCCGCCTATCCATCCGATGAGCCGAACAGCGGGGAGCGCGATCGGCTCGACAGCGAAGGCGGGCGTCAGTGCCGCGCTCCCCGCTGTCGGCTATCTTGAGCGTGAGGCGACTGCACACGTTTCCCGTGAGAACTACGATTCTATCCCTGCTGATCCTGATTTCACTCGCAGCTACCGTCCAAGCCTATAGTTTTATCGAATCGGCTGCCAACATGATAGAGATGCTGTTGAGTCCATTTTTTACGTCCGACCCGACCGACGGGGGCGCTCATTGGCTGGGCGGCCCCTTCCTCGTCCTCTTCATCATCGTCGGTGCGGCGAGGTTCATCGGTGTGCCGCTGGTTGCCTCGGCGGTGGCGGGCGGCCTGGGCGGCTGGGGCCTCAGGCAATCCAAGCGCTCGTTGTCCCGGCGCGCGGGATGGATTTGTTCCGCTTTTGCCGCAGTGTGTGCGACAGCACTGGTGATTGCTATCATCCAGCCCGACGTTTTTGTGACGGACCGTCCGCGAATGAAGCCGAAGACTCCGCGCAGCATTCTGGCAGGTCTTGCAGGTGCCAATGCCGCTTTGTGTGTGTTTGTCGGCACCGTTGTCCTGCGCCGCGCGGCCTTGCGGGGTCCATCGAGGCCACCTCCACTTCCATCCACAACCAATGTCGCCTAACCATGTGCTGCAGCAAACCCGGCGGGAGCGGCGTAGTTGCAAACGTTGCCTCCCGTGCACCGGGTCGCTAAGCTTGGGTCGTTCGGCAGCGTGAGTTTCTCGCAAACACAACACAACAACCAAAGGGAGACAGATGAAAAAACCAGAATTGAAAAACTTTGGCACACCCGATGAGGTCCGCGAGTTTCCCAAAGGCAGATTGGAGTTGATCAAGGTCGGCGGCGCGACTGTTGGTCGCGCCATCTTCGAGCCGGGATGGCGCTGGGCTACGTCCGTTCAGCCGATTGCCAAGACCAAGAGTTGCGATGCTCCGCATTTCCAGTATCACGTTTCTGGCGTGCTGCGGATTCGCATGGATGACGGCACGGAGTTCGATTGCAAGCCGGGCAACGTATCCCTGTTACCCTCCGGCCACGACGCTTGGGTGGTGGGCGACGAACCGGCGGTTGTAGTTGATTTCCAGGGCATGATTGATTACGCGAAATCGCTGTGATGCCGCCGAACAAGGGCCCTGCATCGAACGCGGGGCGATGGTGCGTGGATGCCCAAAGCGCCGAAGGCGTCGCACGTTCAATCAGCTTTGAGCGGGAACTGGATTAACACTTCTTGATGATCCAATTGGCTCGCTCCAGCCGACGGCGCGCCTCGGTTGCGCTACAATGACGCAACGCCATCACAATCCGGCAGGCTCGATCGCGCAACTTTCGATTCGTCGGCTTCACATCCACCATCAAGTTGCTGACCACTTTCCCGAGCCGAATCAGGGAAATCGTGGTCAGCATGTTCAACACGATCTTGGTCGCCGTACCGGCTTTGAGCCGGGTGCTGCCGGTCACCATTTCCGGTCCCGTTTCTATCAAGATGACCCGGTGCGCGCGGGTGGCGGGCGGGGAAACGCACAGCAGAAACGTTCGGGCGCCGCGACGCTTGGCCTCATCCAACGCGCCGATCACGAAAGGGGTGCGTCCGCTGGCCGCGATTCCCACCACCACGTCCCGCTTCTTCACGCCACGATTCGCCACCGCCATCGCGCCCGCGTGCGGATCGTCTTCGGCGGCTTCCACGGAGCTCTGCAGGGCTGGCGCGCCACCGGCGATGATCCCCTGCACCATTTCGGGATCGGTCGAAAACGTGGGCGGACATTCGCTGGCATCGAGCACCCCCAAACGGCCGCTCGTCCCGGCTCCCACGTAAAACAACCGACCTCCCCGTTTGAACGCCGCCACAACCGCCGAGATGCAGGCCGCGATCTCTTTGCGTCGCCACCGAACAGCCGGCACCACCCGTGATTCCTCGCGCAACATGGTAT
Source organism: uncultured Verrucomicrobiota bacterium (assembly GCA_964514435.1). GTDB lineage: Bacteria > Verrucomicrobiota > Verrucomicrobiia > Palsa-1439 > Palsa-1439 > CAZEQV01. Next base: position 8,767 of record CAZEQV010000099.1, on the reverse strand, counting down.
TGACAAGTTGGGCGACCGTCTGCTTGTCGAGGTTCATCGTCCGGGGATTGCGCGCCTCCGTCAGCGGCAAGAGATCGGATTCGCTGGCCGCCTGATCAGACGATGCCGGACCCCCACCGAGCAATGCCAGCGCCCCCTCTGCCGTGTCACGCTTCAGCACCGAGACGACGGCTCCCGGCAACATGGTGCGAATCCGATTGCCGACCAGCGTCGCGAACTTCTTGTGATGCCGCAAAACCCCACCGGCCAGCGCGACCCGGGGACTGGTCATTCCCAGTTTACCGGCCACCGCGTGACAATCCTGCCCCAGGAACGACGCCGCCTGCAGCATCAGGCCGGGGTCGTTCTCCAAGAAGATATCGGCCACCGCTGCCACCTCATCCTTGCCGGCGTGCTGCGCCCACTCGATGAGTTGCTCGTATGAGTTTAGACCGAGCCGGGTCAACAATCGGTGATTGATCCGGCCATGCCGGTCATATTCGCGCACGGCATGACGCAAGCCGGTATGGGCAATCCAATATCCGCTGCCGTGATCGCCAAGAACGTGTCCCCATCCGCCCGCGCGCGCCATCTGGCCGGTCTCATTGCGCCCATACACAATCGAACCAGTTCCGCTGATGACCAGGATACCGGCGCCCGTGGCTCCAAACGCCGCAGCCAGCCCCACATCAGCGTCACTGCCGATCACAATGTCTGCCTTGGGCCAAATCCGCGAAGCCGCCCGATGAATCCGTTGCCGGTCGGATTCCGTGCGGCAACCGGCCGTGCCTATGGCGACGTGTGACGGTTGGTGTCTCAGCGACCCGCGAATCCCCCGCAACAACCGCCCCATGTGCGCGTCGCTTGAGAGCTTTAGGTTGAACGGTCCGGCGACGCTGCGCTGCAGGATGCGACCTTTGTCGTCGGCCAATAGCGCGGTGGTCTTGGTGCCGCCACCTTCAATGCCCAGCCGGTATTGCATATGCCTGATGAGATGTCCTTCCTGTCGTCACCACGTCATTTGTTCACAAACTGGTACCGGCTATCTTCACCGAGCGAACCTTCAAACAAGTGTCCTCCGTATTCCACACGCAGTTTGCGCTCTTTCCAGCCAAGTGAAATCGGCGACTTGCTGCCGTCAGCGGGTTGATACACGGCAAAATGGTTCTTCCAATCGTGCGACTTCCCGTTGCGCCACACCACCGGCACGCCGGACGTTGTGGCGGTCATCTGCACCTTCTCACCCGCCACGCCGGTAAGCTCAACGGTCACGCCGTCGGCCGCCACCTCGCACTTCTGTTTGGACAGCACGTCCGCCTTGAACTTCACAAAATCGCCCTCCCCCACTTCCAAGGCAAACCCGGCCGCCTTGTCGCCGTTGCCTTTGGTCATCCAGACAACGCCATCGCCGCCTTTGAGCGTTTGCGTCGTCGCGGAGAACGCGCCGGCCTGGATGGGACGTATCGCCAGCCATGTCTTGTGGCATTTGACAAAGGTGACGTTGCCTTGGGATTCCACGGTCGCGGACTTGGGCAACAACAGAAAGAAGTGGGCATCCGGTCTGGTGGCGTTGAGAAACAATACCAGGTTCCGGTACTGGGCGATGCGGTCCCCGCCCGCGGTGCTGGTGCAAATGTTGCCGACGCTCGCCTTGCCGGAAGACGCAGCCACGATGTAGTCCGCCGTCCCCTCGGCGTTCTCGACCAGCAGCTTGAATCCGTTCATGTCACCGCGACTGCCCTGCGCCTCGGTCCCGAGTTGATACGTTCGACCGTAGAACATGGTCTCGTGAAACTCGGGCGCTTCGTCAAATCCCGGCAACCAAGTCTCGTACGCAGGATGCGAGTTCAACAACTCAAACGGTTGATCCACCTTCTTCTCGGCCAGCTTCACAATGGCCATTGGCGGCCGGTAACTGCTGGTGATCACAAACGCTTGTTCGGCGTCGTCGTGAGCCTTGTCCTTGGGCACCCCGCCGAACCACGGATACACCGTCGCGGCAGACGCGCTCCACGGCGCTATGTTGCCGTAATCCCGCTTGACCGGTCCGCCCCAGCCGCCATGGAAATACTTCACCGCCGCGCAGGCGCTCAGATAGTCCAGGATCGCCTTCGCGCACCCGCGCACTTCGGGATCCTTGGCAAAATCGTAGAGGTTCAAATACGCCCCGAACGTGTGCGCATGGTATCCCTCGCTGTCCCATTCTCCCATGCCGACCCCCAAAAACTGCTTGGCCGTGCGCATGATCTTCGCCTTGTAGATTTGCCGGGTCAGATCATTGCCGGTCTCCTCGGCCATCAGATAAACGCTCGTCTCGCGCATCCCGCGCAAGTTGTCGGTGTTACGGGCGTCCACCCAGAAGCCTCGCACTTCGGGGTTCCACGTGGCTCCCACCGGCCCGGTTCCCACGCCGTATTTCGGATGCGGACGAACGTTCTTCAGGCGTTCACATTCCTCGAACTCTTTCCAACCTTTGTCCGCCCACTGTTTCCAGTACGCCCGCCATTTGTCCCGGTCGGTTCCGAACTTCTCCCCGGTCATCTTCTCCATCGCTTGGGCGGCGTACTTGTGCAGTTCCTTGTTCAAGTCGTCGAACAAAAGGACCGTCTCAAACCCCGGCCGCGGATCCTCGGCTGACCAAAGCTTGCCGGCTTCCTTCATCCGCTGCCGGTACTCGGGTTTGAGTTCGTCGCCGAGCTGGAAATACTTTCGCGTCTGTCCCTTGATGGTGAAACACCAATACCAGTCAATGCCCCGTGTGTGAGCGTGATCAGTGCCGGCCTGATTGTCTTCCACCTGCATGGCCGCCAGCGCCGCGTCTCGGTCGCCCGCCACGTAAGCCAGAAACGTGGCCGGCAACCCCCACTTCTCGCCTTCGCCGTCGTTGCGGGGATTGGATTTGCCTTTGTACGCCTGAATGATTTTTTGTGACCGGTCCCAGTATGCATCCTCCTGTTCCTTTGGCCACAGATTGCGAAACTCGTCCGGCACCTTGGGTCCGTTGACCCGTATCCGTCCCTGCGCGTCGGTGAACGTTTTGTCTTGTGCGTCAACCCCACCGGCCAGTCCGGCCAACACCAACATTCCAGCCATCCATTTTCGGATCATCATATTCTTCACTCCTTCCCAAAATCCAAATGACACGACACCATCCGACCCCGCCCGATCTCCCGAAGCTCGGGCACAATCTTGTCACAGCCCTCAAACCGTTTCGGACAGCGCGGATGAAACGCGCAACCGGACGGCAGCCGCGCCGGATCGGCCACTTCGCCGCCAATCTCGAAGTTCATGCGGACATCGGGGTCGGGGTGCGGCACGGCCGACAACAGCATCCGCGTGTACGGGTGGCGCGGCGCCGCAAACAGTTCATCGGCGCTTGCCAGTTCCACAAGCTTGCCGGCGTACATCACCGCCACCCGGTCACAGATGTGTTTGACCACGCTCAAATCGTGCGCCACGAAAATGTAAGTCAGGTTGAACTCATCCTGCAGATCGGCCAGCAGATTGATCACTTGAGCCTGCACCGACACATCCAGCGCCGAGACGGCTTCATCGGCGACCACCAACGACGGACGCATGATCAACGCCCGCGCGATGCCGATGCGTTGACGTTGGCCGCCGCTGAACGCGTGCGGATAACGCTGCCGGTGTTCCGGCTTCAAACCCACCTTCATTAACGTCCCTTCCACCCGGTCACGCAACTCCGAGCCTTTGGCAAGACCGTGAATCACCAACGGTTCCCCCACAATGTCGCCGACGGTCATGCGCGGATTCAGCGACGAAAATGGATCCTGAAAAATCATCTGCATGTGCGGGCGTAACGGCTTGAGCCTGGCCTCCGGCAACGTCGCCAGATCCACCGTCTGGCCGTTGACGCGAAACAACACTTCACCGCTCGTCGCCTGCAGCGCCCGCAACACCGTTCGTGCCACGGTGGTCTTGCCGGAACCGCTTTCGCCCACCAACCCCAGCGTCTCGCCCGGCTGCAGATCGAAACTGACATTGTCCACCGCTTTGACCGTGGCAATCTGCCTCTTGTAGAAGCCGCGGGTGTAAATCGGAAAATGTTTACACAACCGACGCACGCTCAAGAGGGGTTGTCCGTCGGTCATGGTTGCGCCTCCCGGATTTCATCGGCTTTCACACAGGCGACCAACCGGCCGTCCGTCATCGGCGCCAACGGAGGCGGACCGCCCACATCGCACATTCCCGGCTGCGCGTATGGACAACGCGGGTGAAACGGGCAACCCGGCGGTATGTTCGACAACGACGGGACACTGCCGGTGATCGCGCGGAGACGCTGCTTCTTCTCGTGCAAGTCCGGCAACGATGCGAGCAGTCCCATCGTGTACGGATGCCGGGGCGATTTGAGTATGCCCCGCACATCTGCTTGTTCCACGATCCGTCCCAGATACATCACGGCGATTTCATCGGCGACCTGCGCCACCACGCCCAAGCTGTGCGTGATGAGCAATACCGACGTGTCCATTTCCTGTTGCAGTTTCTTGATGATTCCCAATATCTGCGCCTGAATCGTCACATCCAGCGCCGTGGTCGGTTCATCAGCGATCAACAACTCCGGCTCGCAGACCAGCGCCATGGCAATAACGACGCGTTGCCGCATCCCGCCGCTCATCTCGAACGGATACTGGTTCAGCCGTTGCTCCGCGCCCGGTATGCCGACGCGCCGCAACATCTCCACCGCCCTCGCGCGCGCCTGTTGTTCCGTGACCGGCTGGTGCAGCAAGATCGCCTCGCACAACTGGTTGCCGACGGTGTGCACCGGGCTTAAGGCCGTCATCGGCTCCTGGAAAATCATGCTGATCTTGCCGCCCCGCACCTCGTACAGCTCATCCGCGTTTTCTTCCAAACCGGTAATGTCAATGGCCGCGCCTTGTTTGGGGTGCAACACAATCTGGCCCTCCACAATCCTGCCGGGCCTCTGGATCAACCGCAGGATGGAATACGCCGTGACGCTCTTGCCGCAGCCGCTTTCGCCCACCAACGCCACAATCTTCCCGCGCGGCACCGTGAACGACACCCCGTCCACTGCCGGCAACAAGCCTTCATCCGTGAAGAAGTGCGTCCGCAGGTTTGTGACTTCCAAAGCTGTTTTGTTGTTCGATTCCATTCTTTCACCGAGAGGCATAGGGATCAGCCGCGTCGCGCAAGCCGTCTCCCAGAAAGTTGAAGCACAGCACCACGAGAATGATTGGCATGACCGGCAACAACAACCACGGATAATTCGCCACCGCCTGCATGTTCATGCAATCCTGCAACATCACGCCCCAGCTTACGATCGGCGGTCGCAACCCCAATCCCAGAAAACTCAACGCCGTCTCGCCCAAGATCATGCCGGGCACGCTCATCGTCAGCACCACAATGATGTGACTGGTGAATCCCGGCACCAGATGACGGAAAATGATTCGAACATGACTGGCCCCCAACAACCGCGCCGCCACCGCGTAATCCTCCTCGCGCAGCGACAGGATTTTTCCGCGCACCACCCGCGCCAATCCCGTCCACCCCAGCAGACTCAGGACAATCGTAATCGAAAAATAGACCCGCAACGGCGACCAATCCCCCGGCATCGCCGCGGCCAACGCCAACCACAACGGCAAATGCGGGAGCGCATTGATGATTTCGATGCCGCGTTGAATGACCGTGTCTGTGGCGCCGCCGAAATATCCGCTGATGCCGCCAATGAGAAGGCCAAGAACAAAGGTGATGACAATCGAGACCAATCCGATCGACAAACTGATCCGTGAACCATGAATGATCCGACTGAATAAATCATGGCCGTACTTGTCAGCCCCCAGAAAATAGAATGTTGGCAGCGCCCCGATGCCGGGTCCTGCGTACCGGACGCGGTTGACCCCGATGAATCGTCGTTGCATCGGAAACAATCCCCACAGCCGGTACGGTTCGCCTTTGGCGAAGAACGACAACGGCACGATATCGCGACGGTCCTCAACATAGGTGCGCTGAAACGTGACCGGATCCACGTTTTGTTTGACGGCGAACACGTGCCATCCGTGCTGCCAACTATACCGGGGCAGTTGCGGCGGACAGTACGCGTGGTCCAAGTCGCGCCAGAATGCCGGGTATGGCGCAAAGAACTCCGCCAGCAACGCCATCAGATACAGCACGGTCAACACGTGCAACGACACCACAGCCACTTTGTGTTTGGCAAATCTCAGGCGGATGAGTTGCCACTGGGACATCCCCCCGGTGCCGATGTTTGTGGTTGGCGAAATCGTGGCGGCAAGCATGATGCTCCGACACCATAGAAACTTGGCGGACACGACACCAGCAGAAAGGGCGACAACCGGTAAAGTTGTCGCCCTGGCGAAATGACCTAGGGATCCGAATTACTTGATCTCAACCTTTGCGTCAGTAATCAGCAACTGTCCGTCCTTGTTCTCAACCTTGCCTGTCACCTTGGCTTCGGGAGTTTTCATCCGGGCCTTCATCACTTCCTTGGAGGGTTTGTCGATCAGATACACCTTGCCGTCGGCGGACTTGATCGCCGCGCTGCAGCCCTTGCCAACTTCGTAGTTGCAGTGTCCACAACCCAGTTTTCCTTCGACCGTCGTTTCTTCAGCGGCCCAAGCGGCCCAAACGCCCACGTTTAACAACGCCACCATTAACATTACTTTCTTCATCGTATTTCCTCCGGTATGGATTGAGTTGGCTTGTCTGCGACGCGGCAACGTAGCACGACACGCCACGGCCAACAAGACCCGCCTTGATTATGCCGGTGGGGTGCGCTAGAGGTGGAAGGAAAAGGAGCAAACATATGACAGCCGTTGCCGTCGTTTTACTGGAAGTTCTCAGGGTTCTCACGTGGGCGCCTCAAGCCCCCAATCCCGGACAGATCGTCATACGCACGCAACAACAGTTGACCAAGACTTGGATCGCACACGGCGGGGAACCATCGGAAATGCCACAGGTAAATTTCAACGAAGAGATGGTCATCGGCGTGTTCTCCGGCGAACGCCGCACGGGCGGTTTCGGCATCACCATAGAGAAGATCGTGGTGAAACCCGACGCGGATGAGGGCAACACCATCTATGTTATTTACAAGGAAACCGGACCGGCCAAAGGCGACATTGTGCCCCAAGTCCTCACCTATCCCAGTCACGCCGTCGTGGTGAAGAAGACGGAGGGAAAAGTGCAGTTTGTCACGCCCGACTCCCGCGAGGCTGAGAAGGTTCTCAAGGCGTTGAAGTGATCCGTCCCATCTCGGACTCCGAACGCGGCCAGTCGTCCATCTTGTCCCTGACGGAACAGTTGTTCTCGGAGCGCGGCATGCTCGCGCATTCGCAAGGCTTCGAGTTTCGCCCCCAGCAGCAACAGATGGCGGCCGCCATCGCCCGGTCGCTGGCCACTGGCCAACATCTCGCCGTCGAAGCCGGCACGGGCGTCGGCAAAAGTTACGCCTATCTGCTTCCTGCGCTCATCCAGGCGCTCGCCCGCAAACAACGGGCGATCGTTTCCACGCATACCATCAACCTCCAAGAACAACTCATCGCCAAAGACATCCCTTTTCTTCGTCGGCTTCTCAATGACCATCCTTCGCCTTCACTATTGCGCTTGTTGGACACCGGCAAGATCGAGTTCAAAGCCGTGCTCGCCAAAGGCCGTGCCAACTATCTTTGCCCGCACCGCTTGCAGCGCGCCCTACGGGACGCGCGAAAACTGTTCACCACCAGCGAAACCGTCGAACTGCAGCGCATCGCCGACTGGGCCGGTCAAACTACCGACGGCAGCCTCTCGGACATGGCTTTCCAGCCGGATGCGAAAGTCTGGGGTGAAGTCTGCTCCGAACGCGGCATCTGCGCTCCCAAGATTTGCGAAACGCGTGGCGCAACCTGTTTCTACCAGCAAGCGCGACGCGAAATGCGAACAGCCGACCTGCTGATCGTTAATCATCATCTGCTGCTGACTGAACTGGCCATCCGCGACTCGCTCGGTGATGCGCTGAAGGGTGCCGAGGACGACGGTCCCGGTGGTGTTCTTCTGCCGGCATTCGATTTCATCGTCCTCGATGAAGCGCACACGCTGGAAGCGACCGCCGCCGAGCATATCGGCATCAGCCTCACCCTGGCCGGTGCTCGCTGGTGGCTGCACAAAATGTGGAACCCCAAAACGCAAAAGGGGCTGCTGTCCCTGCTTCACCGGGGCGATCTCGTCGCCTTGACAGCAACGGCGCTGGAAGAAACCGACCGGTTCTTTACAGCCCTGCAATCGGCCTTGTTCAAGACCTCCCCGGAAGCTTCCGCCAAATCCAACGCCGTGCGCGTCCGCAAACCCGAGGTCATCCCGGACACGTTGTCACTTCCGCTGGCGTCGCTGCTGACGGAATCCGTCAAACTGATCAAGGAAACCGAAGACGCCTCGTTGCGCGAGGAAATCCGCGAATGGCGGCGGCGCGGCGACGAAGTGCGCGGCGCCATTAAGACGTTTCTCTCGCAAGAACTCGACGATCACGTGTTCTGGGTGGAACGCAGCGGACGGGCCCAAAAGAACATCGAATTGCGCGCCGCGCCCGTGGATGTTGCGCCGCATCTGAAACGGATGCTGTTCGACGCCCATCCGTCCGTCATCATGACCAGCGCCACGCTGGCCGTGGCCGGCAAGATGGATCATTTCCTCAAACGCGTTGGCGGCACGGAAGCCGGTACGCTTCAGTTGGGTTCACCGTTCGACTTTGAGCGTCAGATGAAAGTTTATGTTCCCAAGAAGATGCCGGATCCGCGTGAGGAAGCTTACCGGGAAGCTTTGT
>CAZEQV010000098.1:0-11160 GCA_964514435.1 uncultured Verrucomicrobiota bacterium | reverse complement strand
CCACTTGAATCTTGCCTTCACGGGTCCGGGCGCGTTGCGCGAAGATGTCCAGAATCAACTCGGTGCGATCAATCACCTTCACCGCAGCGCCCAGTATTTCGCCGAGGTTACGACCCTGAGCCGGTGAGAGGTCATCATCGAACACAATGATATTGGCGCCCACCTTTTGGCATTGAACGGCGATTTCCTCGGCCTTGCCGGTCCCCACAAACGTCGGCGCACTCGGCGCGCCGCGCTTCTGGGTCACCCGGTCAATTACCTCGGCACCGGCGGACTCGACAAGTTCCCGGAGTTCATCCAACGAATCTTGCACGGCCCAGCGGTCGTTCCCCGGGCGCTCCAATCCCACGAGCAACGCCTTTTCGGGCAAACCTTCTTGTGTGTTGTGCATCTTCACGACGCAGCGATCATCTCCGTGAGCCGGCAGGCCACTCTTTCGTCGGTCTCCTGCGGCTCGACGGGCACGGAAATTAGTTGAGGCTCCCGGCGAAACCAAGTCATTTGTCGTTTGGCAAGCTGCCGGGTGCGCGTCTTGGTCAATGCCACCGCCTCCGGCAACGTCATCTCACCCCGCACATGCGCCGCCAGTTCCCGGTAACCGGCCGCCTGCATGGCGGTGGCCTTGGGGGGAAGCCCGCGGCGGAGCAATGACCGAACCTCATCGAGCCAACCATCAGCCATCTGTTGATCAATACGAGCTTCGATCCTTCGATACAAATCCGCGCGATCGCGCTCCAGAACGAACAACCGCCCCGGATACGTCGCGCCTCGGCCCGGCGTATCGGCCTGTTGATCGGTGATGGACAAGCCCGTTGTGTAAAATACTTCCAAGGCGCGAACGAGCCGACGCGGATTGTAACGGTCAATTCGCGCCGCCGTGGCCGGATCCACAAGGCTCAACACGGTGAACAGTTCTCCCGCCGAGCAGGCCTCCAACTTCCTCCGCAGCGCGGGGTTTCGAGAAGGCCCGTCAAACAATCCAAACCGCAGCGACCGCACATACAAGCCCGTGCCTCCGACCACGAGCGCCACACGATGCCGGGCATGAATCTGCCCGATGGCGCTGCCGGCCAGGTCAACGTACCGGCGCACATCGAACATCTCTTGCGGCTCACAGACATCCAGCAGGTGATGAGGTACAACCGAGCGTTCCTCTGGTGTAGCCTTGCCGGTGCCGATGTCCATGCCCCGGTACACCTGCATCGAATCCGCCGAAACGATCTCGGCCCCCAGCAGGCCGGCAAGCTGGATCGCGACGCCGGTCTTGCCCACGGCGGTCGGCCCGACGATGTAGATGGTCTGCATCCCTGATATAATAGGCCGTTCCCGACACTCTCCGCAACCCGTTGAATCAAACGAAACTCGGTCAACCCCTTTGGACGCCAGCGGTCCGGACAAGTCCCGACACTGCACCATCCGCTGTTGCTCGCAATTTCTCAGCAGATGTCAGCTTCTGTCCTCAACCCGCGCGGGACAATAGCAGGCCTGCCAAGATACTGACTACTCCCCAGCATACTGGAAACCTCCCGACGGGACGCGGGTTTGATTTGGGATGACCAAGGAGCAATTATCGTTTGCGTGTCACTCATCAAACACAAACAGAATAATCATCACATGCTGAACAAAAGACGATTGGGGAGAACGGGAATTGCGGTGACGCCGGTGGGGTTTGGCTCGCAAACCATCGGCGGGCTGGGCTATGGCGACCAGGATTGGGCGAACTCCCCACCGACCGCCGACACGTACTTGCAGCTTGGCGGCCGTTTAATTGACACCGCGCGCGGCTACGGGGTCAGCGAGATTTATGTGGGCAAGGCGCTGAAGCGGTTCCCGCAAGCGACGGAAGTGACGGTCTGCTCCAAGAGTGGCTCGTTGCATCCGCCGGTCACGCGCAGCGACATGGAGGTAAGCCGGTTCTGCCTGCAACGCGACGTGATTGACGTGTACTACATCCACGTGCCGCCGTCGGACTTTGATCAACTGCGACGGGTATTGGATGCATATGAACAGTTCCGCAAGGAGGGCAAGATTCGGTTCATCGGCATTTCGCAGAAAATGCTGCTGACGGAAGCCGACCGGGAGGAAGCGATGCGCTACATCGAATTGGGTCGCGCGGATGTGATGCAATTCCCCTACAACTTCGCCCGCCCGGAAGTCGCGCCGCTGATCGCGGCGGCGAAACAGCGCGGCATCGGCGTCGTGGTCCGCCAAGCGTTGGAAGGCGGGATGTTCACCGACCATTTCCGCCCGGGCCACCGGTTCACCGACACAGCCAACGACTGGCGGGCGGGTGTTGATCCGGTCGTGATGGAGCAAGTGCTCCAGCGAATGGAGGAGATCCGGCAACAGTTCGTGAAGCCACCGTTCCAAACGCTGGCGCAAGTGGCGTTGGCGTATGTGTTGGCCAACCCGGACGTGTCGGCCACGATTCCCGGCGCGGGCAGCCCGGCCGAGATGCGCGACAACATGGCCGTCAACAATCTGCCGCCGCTCACCGCATCCGTCTGCCGGCAACTGGAAGAAGCCGGCAAGGGCCTGCTCGAGATGATGCGCGTGCGCACCAAAAAATGAACGTCCGATCGGTCATCTGCGGATGGTTGTGCGGCGGATTCCTGCTGGCCGGTTCGAGCGATGCCGCGACGGTGGCCGAAGTGCAGGCGGAGATTGGCGCGTTGCGGCGCAAGGTGCAGGCACTCGAAACGCATCGCGACTCTCTGGCCAAAACGATGCCGGCTGCGACAAGCGGTTGGACGGATGGCTGTCTCGTGCTCGAACTTGCCGGGGCGGTTCACGGTCACGACGCCCGGCTGGAGTTGGTCCGCCGCGGTGGCACGTGGACGGATGGACGGGCCACGGCACGGAAGTGGAATCTCGACATCTTTCCCGTGGACGCCCGGCAACTTCAGGTCGCGGGCCAGCGTGTAACAGGCCCGGTCACGGCCCAATTGGCAGCGTGGTCGGATCAACGCCGCGACCAACCCGACCGGGGCGTGCCATTCCCGGTGGTCTGGAAGCTCGACCTCACCGCGACCGGCAACCAAGTGACTGGCAAGGCGACGTTGGCCAATGTCGGCGACGCGCCGCTGGCCACCGGCCCTTGGGAAGTGCGCGGCGAGTGGATTCTGTTCGGTGGCGCTCCCAAGTTCCCGGCTCCGCCACCGGCCGCGGAATTGGATGCCGGTTTGTCCGGCGAAGCCGGCTGGCTGGGGGCGCGCGCGGTGCAGTTGTATGAGGACATCCGGGCGCTGGAGAGCTCGCGGGCAACCGGACTGCCGTTCGCCCTAGCGCGCGCCAACGGTCCGAATTGGCGCGTGGAATACGCCAATCCCGAAATGGCAGCCGCGCCGCCGGAGCCGCCGAAGTCGAAGAAGCCGAAGGGATCGGCGGTGCCGTCGCTGGACGACATCGGGCTGGACGAGAAGCCGTCACCGGGGAGCCGGAAGGTGAACGTGGATTACGCAAAGGTGGCGGCCTTGGTGCGGCTGGTGCGGACGCATGTGGCGGTCGTAACGGCGGCGGCCACAAACAACGTGACCGGCACTGTGACAGTCGGCGATGTGGATGCCGGAGACCCGGAGTTTTGGCCGGCGGACGCGATTTCATTCTTGCCGGTGGGCAAGGATGGTGAGTCGGTGTTGCCGGCCTGGCAGGCGGCGGCGTTTCCGCGTTGGCCGGCCGTGGCGGCGTGGCGGGCGTTGGGACCGTTTCCGCTGCAAGTGTGGCAACCGACGACGAGCTACGGCGCGGATGTAGTGCCGATAAAAGGCGCGTTGTCGCGGATTGATCCGAAGCTGTTTCCCGGTCTGCATGGGATGGGCGCATATCAGGGGCCGGAGGTGCACGGCTGGGAGCCAGTGCGGAGCGACCCGCGCACGGGGTTGGCGCGTCCGCCGGACTGGATGAAAAATCACGCCAACAATTACACCGTGCCCGGCATGGATTGGGGCGCGGCCTACGCGGCGGCGGACGTGATCGCGCCGGCTGCGGGCGAGTGGTGGGTGGCGTTTCGCGGGGATGACGAAGCGCGGTTGTGGGTGGACGACCGTCTGGTGTGGGTGAGCGGTCCCGTGGACAATCTCGACGGCGTGCGAGCGCGCCGGTTTCGGGTAACGTTGCGGTCGGGAGTGAACCGGCTGTTGTTGCGCGTGGAGAACAAACGGACGCCCCACTGTTTCGCGCTGCATTTCTGCACCGAGGGCGGGCCGCGGGCGGCGGACGTGGCACGCGCCGAAATTGCGCGCCGCGAGGCGCTGTATGCGAAGTTGACGCCGCCGCAGACCGGGCTGACCGGGTTTCGTCACGATCAAAGCGGCGTGTATCCCGGGCCGGCACCGGTGGCAGCGTGGGATTTGGAGCGCGGGATCAATGTGTTGTGGCGGACGGAACTCGGCTCGAACTTCGGCAGCGTGTCCGTGGCCGAAGGCCGCGCCTACACGTGGGAGGATCCGTTCACGTTGGTCTGCCTGGATGCCACGACCGGCAGGGTGCTGTGGCGGCGCGACGTTGACACACTGGAGTTTGACGCTGCTTCGTTCGCCAAGGCGCAAGAGTTGCGCAAAGAGTTGGCCACGGCTGCGGGTGAGAAAGCGGAGGAATTGCGGAATCAGTTGAACCGGCTCTATCAAGCGAAGGCCGGTCACGTGGCGTTCTCCAAGGATGGTTTGCAGGGGCCTTCGATGTCCACACCGATCACGGACGGAAAACGAGTGTGGGCGCGGGCGCATGTGAACGTCGTGGCGTGCTTCGACCGCGACGGCAACCGGCTGTGGGCCGCGCCATTGCGGCCGGTGGGCTATCCGATGGGCGCGAAGGTGAGTTCACCCGTGCTCGTGGCCGGCAAGTTGATCAGTCAGGTGTCACGGTATGTGAAAGGCGGCAGCGCGCCCGCCAGCGCGCCGACCGAGACGACGGAGGACGATGAAGCGGAGGATTCGTTTCAGGATCGGCGGAGCGGGAGACGGTTTGTGTTGATGGCGTGGGACGCGGCGACGGGGAAAGAGTTGTGGACGAGCCGCGATTACGTGTTGCCGCATTTTGGGAACCGCTACGATGCCGATGGCATCGCCAGTCCGCATCCGTTGCGGCTGACCGACGGGACGCAAACGCTGGATGTGATCCTGACGAATGGCGGACAGGTATTTCGGGTCGAGGACGGCGCATTGATGGCGGAGAACCTGCCGTATGTGGTGAATCCCGCGCCGACGCCCATCAGCGACGGGCGCGACACGATCTATGTGAGCCGGGAAGATTACGGCGGACACAGCGGGCGGTTTGGGAAAGCGTATGCCTACCGGCTGCTGTTGCGCGGACCGGACCGGGTGGATTGTCTGCCGTTGTGGAGCCGGTGTTACAAGGAGACTTCCTATGCCGGCTTCGTGCGGTGCGGCGATGTGTTGCACGAATGGGACCGGGTGTTGTCGGTGGTGCGCGCCGACACGGGACAACATTTGGGTGTGGCGCGGCACCTCACCCGGCATCAAGGCGGCGAAGCGTATCCTCCCGCCACCGTGGCCGGTGGGCTGGTCATCGTCGGCGACAACGGCCGGTCGGACTACAACAAACATCAATCGTGGCGCAACGCATCGTTGCCGGCCGAGGAGCGCAAACCGCTGCTACCGGCCAACATGACCGTCCTGCGCGGCGGCGCCACACCGGTCGTGCTGGCGCGCAACGCGATGGAACCGCTCACGATGGGACCGGCCGTGGCCGACGGACGGTTGTATGTACGCACGCAACACGCGCTGATTTGTTTGGCCCGCACCGGCGCGGCCGGGGAACGTTATGAAGCGGAGCAAGTGGCAGCGACGGTGCTGGCGACGCTACCGACAACGCAGCCGGACGAATCGCCCGTGATCGAAACGAAACCGCTGACGGCCTTGCCGCGTGAGTACCAGCCGGAACCGTTGGTCATCGGCGACTTTGTCGGCGGCTGGAACTGCCTCGCGCCCGTGCCGGCAGGCGAACGCGAGGCAACGCGCAAGGCATGGGAGTTTCCCGGCGGGACAAAACTGGCGGCGTCCAAAGAACCGCGCCGCTTCGAGACGCGCAAACAGACGGCGTATCCGTCGGAGTTCGTGACGGAGCACATGGCGTTCGGATTTTTCTACGACCTCGCGCGCGTTCATCAACGGCAGCCCGGCACGGTTTGCCTATGGAGCATGATTGCGCGCAACGACCGCGAGCGTGTGGTCCGGCTCGATTTGGGCGACGTGGCCGCGCGGTTCTGGTTCAACGGCGTGCCCGTGGCGCACAACCAACGCGTCCGGCTGCGGTATGGCGATCACTTGTTGGCGATGGAAACCACGTTGGCCGAGCCGGTCCCTTCTGAGTACCGCTTCCGCGTCCGGTTCTGGGACTCGCGCGGCTGGGCGGAGGAACAACGAGCACGAGCCAACATGATTAACCGGGTGCGTCACGATCTGGAGAACGTCGCGCGACTCGCGCCCGACAGTCAGCCGGGCCGGCAAGCGGCGGCGGTGTTGAACGTGACGCCGTAACGAACCGCAAGGCCAAACACGACGGTAATCTTTCAAACACAACGGAACAAAAGAGCAGTTCGGTGTTTGAATCTGACAAGGAGTCAACCAATGTCAAAGAATGCATCTGTCACATGTGCACTAGTGATAATCTCAACTTTTCTGGGGTGCGTTTCACACGCCAACACCAACGTGCCTTCCGTGGTCACACCCACCGGCTCGTATGCGTTGCTGCGGATGGAAGTCGAAGTACTGACTACCGCGCCCATGTTCGTGCCGTTCCGTGACGGCAAAGGGCGCGTTGCGCATCCTATCGGCATCACCCGTGAAGGCGGCTGGCTGGAACGCACAGACAACCAAATCAACGGCTCGTTTACCGCCATGATCGCCGCCGGCAAGAACAAACTCCCCGGGTTCGCAACCGCGCACGTGAAAGCGACCGTCAGCAACGGGAATGTGACCGGCACTGTGACGCTGGAGGACAAAGAGTTGAAACTGACCGGCCAATGGCAAACCGCCGCGCAACTAACCGCCGCCAACACCTTGCCGGCCGGCAAGAGCTGGCCGGCGTGGATTGGTCCCATCAACGGTGGGTCTGCCGCCGAACCAACCGGCACGAAGCTCGTGGACAGCTTGGCGTCGGCGCGATTGCTCTGGCGCAGCGAGGAGGCCATCGGCAACAACATGGGATCCATTAACCGATTCATGCAAAACTTACCGTCCGCCATGGGCATCCGCTCGTCCGGTCAGAGCGCCGCGCCGATCCTCGCCGACGGCAAGGTGTTTCTCCACCAGCGCGTGCCCGCCGGCAGCGAGTTCCAACTGAAATCGAAGTATTACGGCTCCAGCGGCACGACCGAGGAAGAAATCAAGGCCGCCGGCTTCGATGAACTCCCCTGGTTCGCCCGCGAGAAATACCTGCTCCACGCCGATGAAGTGATCATTGCGATGGACGCCCAGACCGGCCAGACGCTCTGGAAAACCGTGTTGCCGTTGCGCGCGCCGAACATCCAGTATCACAAGGACCGGGGCGGCGACCGCACGCCAGCGTATGCGGACGGCAAGTTCATCGGGCTGACCTACAACGGCGCGCTGTTCGCCCTCGATGGCGCGACGGGCAAGTTGTTGTGGGAAAATCCCGCGACCGGCAAGGCCTTCAATCCAGCCTTGGTCGTGGCCGGCAAGGTCATCGTGGCGCCGGCCAAGGGCACATGGGCCGGTTACGATCTCGGTTCCGGCAAGGAATTATGGAAAGCTCCGCCCCGCTACACCAGCACCACCGCCACCATCTGGGTTCACGGCGGCAAGCATTACGTCCTGATTCCCACCGACAAAGTGCCGCCGAACACCAAACCGCGGCGCACCGACATCTCGTTGCACTGCATCGAAGCCGAGACCGGCACGGTGGTCTGGAGCGTGCCGTTTGCCATGGCATCCAGCCGGCTGGGCATGACGGTGGCCGGCAACACGCTGGTCACCTTCGAGGGCAACCCCGACGAAGCTGAGGACGACAGCGACAAGGCCAAACCAGGTTTCGTGGCCGCCTACCAGCTCAGCCTGAAGGAGCCGGTCAAGTTGTGGAGCGTGCCCACGGAGCCGCATCCGTATTCGCAACCGATCATCCTGAACGACCGATTCGTCGTGGCCATCGGCAGTGGCTACAGCCAGCGCGAGGACCAACACAAAGTGATCGAATTGGCCACCGGCAAGGTGTTGAGCGCGACGCGCGGGCTGGGACCGCAAAACGGCGGATACGTGCAGGCGATGGAAGACATGATCTTGGTGCGCCGCGACGGCACGCACGGGCGAATCGAGTTCGGGGCCTACAAAGTGGACGCCGCCGGCCAGATGCGCGTATTGGAGCCGGCCATGTGGGCGCCTCCCGGACCGCACACCACCAGTTATCATCATCCGAACCCTTATCCGCTGGTGGCCGGACGAATGTATGTCCGGCAAGCCGACGGCATTTATTGCTACGACTTGCGCCAACAACCCTAGACCTGCGCGTGACGCAGCCGAATTCTGATGAAGAAGCTCTTCACAGCGCCGAGCCTCATTACCTGCGACATGCTGCATAGCCTGCTGGATTCTGAGGGCATTCCCTGCGTCCTCAAGAACGAGGGCGGTTCGGCGATGACAGGCACTTCGTTGCCCATTCCGGGTGCCTCGGAAATGGCGTGGGCGTGGCCAGAGGTTTGGGTCAACGACGAAGACTTTGACGTTGCCTCGGAGATTGCAGCGGAATTTCAGCGCAGCTTGTCACAGCGGGAGAAACAGCAAGCGCCCGATTCCGAGAATGATTACGGACCGTCTGATCCCATCACCCCAATCTGATGCGTCCTTGACGCTGGTTGGACGCAACGCTTAGATAGCGCCGCAAACACCGGAGACACGTATGAACACTCATCATTACCTGGCTTGCGACCTCGGCGCCGAAAGCGGGCGCGTCATGCTTGGCACGCTTTCCGACGGCAAACTTTCGCTGGAAGAACTCCACCGGTTCCCCAACGGCCCGGTGGCCGTCAACGGCACATTGCGCTGGGATGTCCTGCGGTTGTTCGACGAACTCAAGCAAGGCCTTCGCAAGGCCGCCCAACGGCAGATTCCCGTTTCCAGTCTGAGCACCGACTCCTGGGGTGTGGACTACGTCTGGCTTAAGGACAACGAACCGCTGCTGACCGCCCCGTACCAGTACCGGGACGCGCGCACCGACAACGGATTCGAGCGCGCGTTTGACATGTCGCCCAAAGAGGAAATCTTCAACGAGACCGGCCTGCAGTTCATGACGCTCAACACGCTCTATCAACTCCACGCCGATGCCGCTGAACGCCCCTGGATTTTCAAGAGCGCCGACCGGTTTCTTTGCATCGGAGACTACTTCAACTACCTGCTCTGCGGCGTCGCCAAGTCGGAACAATCGCTCGCCAGCACCACCCAGCTTTACAATCCGCGCAAAAAGAAATGGTCGCGCCTGTTGCCCAAGAAACTCGGCATCCCGCGCCGCGTCTTCCCGGACATCGTCGCCTCCGGCACGGTGCTCGGCCCCCTGCTCCCCGCGTTGACCAAGGAGACCGGGCTGCCAGACGCGCAAGTCATCGCCACCTGTTCCCACGATACCGGCGCGGCCGTGGCCGCCGTGCCCGGCCAGGGACGCGACTGGGCGTATCTCAGTTCCGGCACCTGGTCATTGCTCGGAGTCGAGCTGAAGAAGCCGGTCGTCACGCCGGAATGTCTTGCCCACAACTTCACCAACGAAATCGGCTACGGTCACACGGTCCGATTCCTCAAGAACATCGTCGGTCTTTGGATTCTTCAGGAATGTCGGCGGACGTGGGCGCGCGAGGGAACCGAATACACCTACGATCAACTCACGCAGCTCGCCTCCGAAGCCGAACCGCTGCGCTCGCTGATCAACCCGGCCGACCCGCGTTTCGCCAAGCCGGACGATATGCCCAAGAAGATCGTGGACTTCTGCCGCGAGACCAACCAACCCGTGCCGGCCACGCATGGCGCGACCGTGCGCTGCATCCTCGAAAGCCTCGCTTGGTTGTATGGACGCACGCTGACCGAGATCGAAACCGTCACAGGCCGCAAGATCAACGTTCTGCACATCGTCGGCGGAGGCAGCAAAAATGCGTTGCTCAACCAACTTGCCGCCGACGCGACCGGGCGGATCGTGCGCACCGGACCGGTGGAAGCGACGGCCATTGGCAACTGTTTGATCCAAGCGCTGGCGCTCGGACACCTTTCTTCCCTGGAAGAACTCCGCGAGGTCGTCCGGCGATCTTTCGAGACATCCACCTGCCCACCCAAGCCCGATGCCCGTTGGGCGGTAATCGGAAAAAGAATCTAGGCCACCTACTGCGGGATGCTCGCGCGGTACGCCTGTCGCAGACGCAACGCGATTTCATCCGACGGCAGCGTGCGCGCGCCCAGTTGCGCGACCGGAACAATTTCGCTGACGCTGTTGGTGCTGAACAGCTCGTCGGCGCTGTAGAGTCGTTCGGCCGTCAAACCGGTTTCGTGAACCATGACACCTTGTTGCCGGGCCAGTTCACAAACGACTTGCCGCGTGATGCCCGGCAACGCGCCATCGGCCAGCGGCGGCGTGTAGAGATGGAACTTGGACACGAGAAAGAGGTTGCCGGATGTGAATTCCACCACGCGATTGTGTTCGTTGAGCATGATGGCTTCGTCCGCGCCCGCCCGGTCAGCTTCCATCCGCGCCATCGTGTACGGAAGCCGGTTGGCGCTCTTGATGTGAACAATCGGCGAGGTGGACAGGACGCGGGTGTTGGCGATGATGACGCGCAGGGGCGCCGGTTGCTCCGGGAAAGTTCGCGGGCGAGCGGTGACGACGATGCCGGGCGGCGCGGGTTCGTTTCCGGGCGAGGTGCCCGGCTCGGACAGTCCGCGCGTGACGTAGATGCGGACGACACCGCCGGCAACCTCGTTGTGAACGATCAGGTCGTGAACAACCCGGCTGCATTCCTCGGGTGAAAACGGAAACGGGATGGCCAGTGTTTGCAGGCCGCTGTACAGCCGCATCAGGTGTTCGGCCAGCCGGTAGGGTTTGCCGTTGTACACCCGCAACGTCTCGAATGCGCCGTCACCGTAAAGAAATCCGCGGTCGAATATCGAAACGCTGGCTTCGGTTTCCGACTGCACCTGGCCGTTAACGTAG
>CAZEQV010000097.1:0-11167 GCA_964514435.1 uncultured Verrucomicrobiota bacterium | reverse complement strand
GCAAATTCGCCCATGAACGCCCGCAACATGTCGAGTTGGTGAATGCCGCAATGAAAGATGATCCCGCCGCCAAGGTCGCGACGCAGTTTGCCCTGTTCGCTGAAAGGCGCGTCGGGGTCGCCGCTCCACCAATGGCCGCGCGAGTCCACGCAACTAGCCGAGAGTATCTCACCAAAGAAATCGTCCCGCTGAAGTTCCAACAACCGCCGCGGCATCGTGGAATGAATGTACTCAAACCCAATCTGCAACGACCCTTTTGATTTCCTCTCGGCAGCCACCATCGCCTCACACTCGGCGAACGTGACCGCCATCGGTTTCTCGCAGTACACGTGAAGGTCGCAACCCAACGCCTCGATGCAGGAACTCGCGTGTTGATGGTTGGCGTTGCAGATGACCGCCGTGTTCGGGCGGTTGGCCACTGCCAGCGCATCGGCCAGCCGCGTGTATCCCGGCAATCCGATCTCGGCGGAGACCTGTTTGGCCCGCTGCTCGCTGGAGGTGACGAACCCGGTGACCTCGATGCCGCGAGTCCGGAGAAACCTGGAAAAACCCGTCGCCACTCGTCCGCTGCCAATGATGACTGCTTTGATGTCCATGATGGCGGCAGAATATCCCGCCAACTTCACCCCGGCAAGGTTTCAGGAACTGGGCGGCCGCGGCTCGCTGACGGAACGCCCTGCCGGGCTTGCCACCAGCAAATCAAACGCCGCCAACCGCCGCAGCACCGCGTCCTTGGCACCCCACGCCAGTGAAAGCGTCAGCGAAAACGGCAGCAGCAACAAGATCACCAGCACCAGATTCGAGTTGCGAAGCACTTGCTGCAGCTCGAACGCCAGCGAGTGTTCGCGGGCAATGGACATGGTGACAATGTAGATGATGGCGCTGACAAACGGCACCAACAGCAACGCCACGTTGCTGGCGTTGAACAACCGCGCTTCAATGGCCATGTCCCGCCGTCCAAACGCCGCGCCCAGTGCTGACACAGCCCGGTTGAACTGCACGACATACACGATCCATGTGCCGATGAACGCCAGCACATTGCCCAGCAAGTACCGGCTGGTGGGCACCCGCTGCCAAAGCAACACAAACACGGTGAAATACACCATCAGAGCGGCGGTCACCGCCAACCACCCGGCGCGCGAGCGCCACACCGGGCCGGCGGTCTCCGCCTGGTACAGCCTCCACGATCCCACCAGCGTCATCACCACGCCGCCGGCCAACAGCAGTTGGGTCAACAACCGCGCCTCCAAACCAAAAACAAGTTGCGTGCCCACCATGACCGAAATGAGAAGCCCCCAGAACACACCGTAAAATCCCTGCAGCAAGCGGGTCAAATCGCGCGCGGTGATCCACCGCGGGGACGGTTGTGATTCAGCGGCCGCCGCTTCGCCAGCCGGTTCCTGTATCGGAGCGATGGTGCTGTCAATTGTGTCCGACATCTTTGTTGGGGATCTCGCCCTGAAGCTTCTTCCAGAGCGTGCATTTATCAATCTGGCGGTTGAGAAAAGCCTGCAAGGCTTCGACGCGATGGCAAACGTTCAGGGTCTCGAGCATTTGCTGCTTCTGCTGGTCGTTCTCCAGGAACAAATAGCTCACCAAGTCCGCCAGATGATCCGTGTTCTCGATGGATGACAGCGAGTTGAGAATCTCCTTGGGCAGATCCGTCCCGAGCTCCTTGCGGATGCGCGACAACCGCAGCACCGTCGCCAACAACGACTCACGGTCATACGCCGCGCTTTGGTCAAGAGTTCTCAACCACTCCACCTGCGCCAACGGATAGGGGCGGCGTTGGATGTATTTGACAATCTGCAACCGCGCCACGCCCTGCAACACAAGGTTCGAACGACCGTCCGGCAACCCCATGCACGCCCGTATGATCCCGCCCGTGGCAATGGTATGCGTGGCTCGACGACGGTTCTGCTTGCCTGTCTCGCGCAACAACGCCACGGCAAACATCCGGTTGCCGTCGAGACAATCTGACAACATCGCCCGATACTTCTGCTCGAAGATATGCAGCGGCATCAACACTTCGGGGAAAAGCACCGAGTGCGGCAGTTCCATAACGGTGATGGTGTCCGGCAAGTTCACGCCGCCACTATAGCCGCAAACCCCTGCCTCGCGCAATCAGTCACGCATCACGAGGCACCGTTGACAGCCTTGGGCAAGCGGGACGCCGGCTGGTGGCTTCAAGTGAACAACCCGTGCTGCTCAATTCCAACTTCACCCGCATCACGGGTTCTGCGATGCGGCTTTCAACTGCGCGTACAATTCGTCCAAGGCCTGCGGAATCACCCGCACATCGCCCAGCACCGGCATGAAGTTCGTGTCGCCGTTCCAACGCGGCACGATGTGAATGTGCAGATGATCTTCCACGCCCGCCCCGGCCACTTTGCCGAAGTTGACGCCCACGTTGAACCCGTCCGGTTTCATCGCCCGTTGCAGCAAGTTCTGGCATCGCCGCGCCAGCACCATCAAGTCGCCCAATTCATTCTCCGCCAGATCGTCCCAACTCGGCGTATGCTTGTAGGGGCTTACCATCAGGTGACCGGGATTGTACGGATAGGCGTTCAGCAGGGCGAAACAGGTGCGGTCGCGGAACAAAATGTGGTTGCCGGCATCATCGGCCTGTTGGGGTTTGGAGCAAAGAAAACAACCCGGCTCGCGTTTGCCGAGAATGTATTTGATTCGCCAGGGCGCCCAGATGTTGTCCATGCGCCCACTCTACGAGCCGCGTCGCCGCCGTGTCAACGAACGGAAACAATCCGCAGCGCCGAGGGCAGGACATGGAACCTGACCGGGCCGTTACCGGCATCCTCTCCGTCCAACTCGAACGGCGTGACTTCGGCCGGTGACGAGCACAAAAACTCGCTCACCCGCACGTAGTGAACATCCGGCAACTTCACATGACGGCCGCCCCGCAACATCGCCGCACCATACCGCATCACATCCCCATACCCGCCCTTCTCAAACACGCACACGTCGAGCAGACCGTCATCCATGCGCGCTTGCGGGAACATGGGAAACGAGCCTCCATAAAACCGGCCATTCCCCACCAACACCGCCGGGCCGCTGGCCGGTGAGCTTGCCTCGACGAGAACATCCGGCAGGGCCTGCCGCAACGTCTTCAGTCCCGCCCACACATAACTCAGCGGGCCAATCCTCTTCTTCAATTCCCAGCTCGCGTGTCGCACCGCCCACGCATCCAGCCCCACGCCGGCAAGCTGCACGAAATATCTCTGCCGTCCCTGCGCTGTCGCGCACCCCAGATCAATCGTCCGCGTCCGCCCGCTCCGCAACAGCTCCCACGATTGGCGCAACGACAGCGGAATGCCCAACTCCCGCGCCAACACGTTCACCGTGCCCAGCGGCAACACGCCGAGTGTCACGTCGTGACCGGCGATGCCATTGACCACTTCGTTGATCGTGCCGTCGCCGCCCGCTGCCACCACCAGTGACGCGCCGTCCGCGACCGCCTGAGCGGCCAAACGCGTGGCTTCACCGGCCCGCGTCGTGGGCAGAAGCGTCAGCCGTGAATCCTCGCCAACCCGTTGCTCCAAGAATGCGCGCAACCGCCGCGATTTGTCGCCGCGCGCCACTGGATTGAAGATGACAAAATTCCTGTTCATGCCCGAGTGTTCGCATTATTGTGCAGTCGTGGTGCGTGAACAAGCACAACACCGTTTGTCGGAGTCCCAACCATCATGAAATTTCTCAAAATCCTGATTGTCCTGTTCTTGCTGGCCATGATTGCCCTCGGCATCGGCCTGTACATGGCCAGCCGGTACGTTTCATCGCCGGAGTTCAAGACAGTCGTCACCAACGCCGCCCGCCAACAACTGGGCGCCCATGTCGAAATCAAAGAGGTGAAAGCTTCGCTCTGGGAAGGCGTCACCCTCAAAGGCCTCGCGCTCGGAAACCCGCCGGGCTTCGACGGCAATTTCATGACGGCTGACGGTTTCGTTCTTCGCTACGATCTTTGGCCGTTGCTCAAAAAGGAAATCCACATCCAGCAACTCTCCATCCACAATCCCGTCATCACCCTGTGTCGCAACACGGAAAAAGTTTGGAACTACGAAACTCTCGGCGGCGCAACCCCACCGGCCGCCACGCCTTCCACCCCGACCCCCTCCCCTTCGCCGTCCACAAGCAGCGGCGCTTCGCCGATTGACATCTCGCTGTCGAAGCTCGCCCTCGAAAACGGCGAGATCGCCATGTTCGACGAGAAAAAGGCGGCCCTGCTGCGCATTCTCGGCCTGAACTTCAATACCGCCGTGAAACTGCAAGGTTCCAGCCTGACCGGCGACGGCACTGCCTGGATCAAAACCATCAACTGCGCCAACTCGCTCTTTGTCCACAACATCACATCGGCCATTCATTTCCTGCCCGGCAGCGTCAAACTCGCGCCTCTGACCGGCAAGCTCGCCGAAGGCGAGGTGACCGGTGACATCACGGTTCAGACAACCGGCGGCGCCCGGTACTTCGTCAACCTCAACGTCGAGAACAGCAGCGTCCCCAAACTCCTGGGTGAAGCCGGCTCGAAACCGATCCTGTCCGGTCGCCTCAAAGCCAACGCCTCTCTCGAAGGCACGGGCGGACTGGAAACCATCTCCGGCAAAGGCACCGCCGAGATTGCCAACGGCCAGCTCCTCGATATTCCCCTGTTGAACTTGCTCGCCGTTGTCTTGCAGATCAAAGAACTCAACAATCTCCAATTCGATGAGTGCCGCCTCGAGTTCACCATCGCCACCAACGCCATGCAGACATCGGTCATCGCCCTGCGATCCCCCAAGGTTCAACTGGCCGGCTCCGGCACGGTCTCGCTCGCTGACTACAGCTTGAACCACACATTGACCCTCGCCCTCCATCACTCCGTGGCCGGCAACATGCCCAAGGAAATCCGCGGCATTTTCACCCAGCGCGAAGACGGTCTCTACACCCTCGACTTCAAAGTCTGGGGACCCTACGACGCTCCCAAGACCGACATCGCCGAACGCCTCGCCAAGGGCGCCGTCAACGAACTTCTGCAAAAGGGCATGCAGAAGCTCTTCCGCTAACCCATGCGCATCATCGCCGGCTTGGCCAAAGGCTCGATCCTCGCCGTCCCGCGCGGCGACCAAGTCCGCCCCACATCCGACCGCGTCCGCGAAGCCGTGTTTTCCAGTCTGGGCGCGCGCGTACTGGGCGCGGTGGTGCTCGACCTCTTTGCCGGCTCCGGCAGCCTGGGATTGGAGGCCGCCAGCCGCGGCGCTAGCCGGGTTGTTTTTGTGGAGAACGCCCGCGCCAGCATCGCGGCGCTGGAACAAAACATCGCCGCCTACCAACGCAACCGGGACGCGGGCTGCCCGTTCCAAATCGAGCGCGCGAGCGTCGAGGACTTTCTCCGACACGGAACAGATACCCGGTACGATTTGATTTTTGCCGATCCGCCCTACGGACCGTTTGCGCAAGAATTGCTCGACCATCCAACCTTGCCGGACCTCCTCAAGCCGGATGGGTTGCTGGTGCTGGAATCAGCCAAACGCACCAGCTTGGCTGCGTCGGTGCGTTGGACGCGGCAGCGCGAGGCCATCTACGGCGACACGCGCGTGAGCTTTCTGCGAAGACACGCGGCCTGATCACTTTGGCGGCGGCGGTATTTCACGTCCGAGCTTCGCCATCACCGCTTTCATGTCCGTCCACACCTCGCGTTTAGCGGCCGGATTGCGCAGCAAATACGCGGGATGAAACGTCGGCATCACCGCGATGTCCTCATACAGGCGCCATTGGCCGCGCGTGGCGCTGATGGATGTTTCCACTCCCAGCAATCCTCGCAGCGCCGTCGCCCCCAGCGTGACGATCACCTTGGGACGAATCAGTTCAATTTGTTTGCGAAGATACGGTTTGCAGTTCGCCGATTCATCCGGCAGCGGCACGCGGTTGTTGGGCGGGCGGCATTTCAGAATGTTGGCGATATACACCTCGCTGCGTTGGTAGCCCATCGCCTGGATGATCTTGGTCAGCAGTTCACCGGCCCGTCCCACGAACGGCTCGCCTTCCCGGTCTTCATCGGCACCGGGAGCTTCGCCGATGAACATCAACTCCGCTTTCGGGTCGCCCACGCCAAACACAATGTTAGTGCGTTTGCTGGACAATTCCACGCACCGCGTGCAAGCAGCCACGATCTCGCGCAACGCGGCCAAATCGGACGGCAACGCCGCATGGTCGGGGGGATTCAGCTTCACCGAAACGGCGGGAGTCGCATTCACTGTCGGCCTCGCGGGTAGTGGCGGCGGTTTGCCTAATTCCTCAAGCGCCGCCGCTTTGACGGGCAGATGCGTCACACCGTCGCGTTTCATCTGCTCCAGGATCTGGATGGTTTGGTCAACGATCTGCGGGAGTGAGTCCATGTGTCTGCTTTCTTACGACCTCGAAATCTTCCGGCAACTCCGCCGCACACATGACAGGTTCGCCGGTGCGCGGGTGCTGGAATTCCAAACGATACGCATGCAGCATCAGCCGGGCAACAGCAAACAAGGCTTTCGATGCGCGTCCGTACGTGCGATCCCCGACCACCGGATGACCGACGTGCGCCATGTGAACGCGGATCTGGTGCGTGCGCCCGGTATGAATGCGCAACTCCACCAGCGCCCCTTCCCTTCGCTGTTCGAGGACTTGATAGTCCGTGATCGCCGTTCTTCCACGCGGAGCGTCCGCCGCCATTTTTTTGCGGTCCTGCGCGCTGCGACCGATGGCGGTTTCGATGCGCCCGCTCAACCGCTCAAATCTCCCCCAACACCAGGCTCGATAAATCTTTTTCACCCGCCGCCCTCTGAACTGCTCCACCAACGACCGGTGCGCTTGGTCGGTCTTGGCCGCCACGAGGCAGCCGCTCGTGTCTTTGTCGAGCCGGTGAACGATGCCGGGACGCTCGACGCCACCGATCCCGGCCAGCTTTCCCCGGCAACGATGAAGCAACGCGTTGACCAGCGTGTGTTCACGGTTGCCGGCCGCGGGATGCACCACCATGCCGGCGGGCTTGTTCACGACGATTACATCGTCATCCTCAAACAGCACCGTGACCGGTATGTCTTCCGGTGCGCTTTCCATCGAGACGGGAGCCGGCACAGTAACCGTCACTTGGTCGTCGGCGCGCACCCGGTAACTGGATTTGCGGGGCCGTCCGTTGACAAGCACGTCTCCCTGTTCAATCAACTTCTGCAAGAATGTCCGCGACTGATCCGGCATGGTTTGGCGCAGCAACTGATCGAGCCGGCAGCCGTTCGATCCGGGCGACACAATGTGAGTAAAACGGGACGACACGAAGAAGTTTGTAATCGAATCCGGCGAACGCGTCGAGGCTGCGCTGACCGAAATTTACGCTGGTTTTACATTGGCCGCCGCGTATCAACGAGTAAAGTACGTCACCGCGATGAAAATCCTCATTGTCGAAGATGAACCCATGCTGCGCAACGGTCTGGTGGACCTGCTCAAGGGCGCCGGACACGCGGTGGAAGTCGCTTGCGATGGCGCGGCGGCGGTGATGTGGGGAACGGAAGCGCATTTTGATCTGGTCCTGCTCGACTTGATGCTGCCGAAACTGGACGGTATCGAAGTCTGTCGCCGTCTCCGGCACGCTCGACCCGCCTTGCCAATCCTCATGTTGACGGCACGCGGCGCGGAGGACGACAAGGTGCGCGGACTGAATTGCGGCGCGGACGATTACATCACCAAACCGTTCGGTGCCCGCGAGCTGTTGGCGCGCATCGAGGCGGCCGGGCGGCGCGCCCAAAGCGCACCGGCTGAACCGGAGACGATGGAGGCCGATGGCTGCCGGTTTGATCTCGGACATTGCACGGCCACGCGCGGCAAGAAATCCGTGGAACTCACCGCCCGCGAAGTGGGCATCATTCGCTGGCTGCACCGGCACCGCAACCGGGCCGTGTCGCGGGCCGAACTGCTGGAACACATCTGGGGATTGCACGCCAACACCGAAACGCGCACCGTGGACATGACGATCGCCAATCTGCGCCACAAAATCGAACGCGATCCATCGGAACCGGCCATCATCCAGTCGGTCAAAGGCGTCGGGTACATGTGGGGGACACGATGAACGCGCGAGCCAACCGCACATCGCTGGCGTTGGTGCTGGTCATTGCCGCCATCACCGTGCCCTGCGTGGCGTGGTACATCGTCGGATGGCGCGAAGCCTCTCATCGCGCCCGTGAAATCGAGGAAGCCCCGCAACGGCTGGCGCGCGAAACCGCCGCGCGGCTGGCCGAGCGCTTGCGCGACCGTCTGGAAACGCTCCTGGAAAACGAGTCCAAACGTCCCTTCTATCACTATCAAAACTTCTACCACGACCCGCGCGGCGCGTACGAAGGCGCGGCGGTCGTGCCGTCGCCGTTGGCACAAGGGCCGATTGATCCGTTGATCCGCACCTACTTTCAACTCGACGCCGCCGGCCGGTTCACCCTGCCGCAACTCATCACCGAACCGACCGACACGCCCAACCAGTCCGACGCCGAACTCGCGGAATTGGTCGCGGTTCGCAAACAACTCGAGTTGCAGATGCCCACCTACATCACGATCGTGCGCGAAGAAGTCCGGCAGGAAAAGGAACAGGCCGTCCAGCAATCCAGCTCGTCGGCTCAGACGAGCCAGCGCCCGTCCCTACAACGACGCGTCGAGGTTCTCGACTCCCAAGCCTGGGCGCAGAACCTCGCCGCCAACGAGGTCTATTCCGCCCTCCGCAATCCCGGCAAGGCCACCTCCAAAGCGCAGGACAGCCTGGAAAAAATCCGCGCCAACACCGGCAATGTCGCCATCTCCGTCGGTCCGCTCAAATGGTTCACTAGCCGATTCGATCACGGACTCTCGCTTGTGGCGTTGCGGGACGTGCAAACACCCTATGGCCGCGTGCTGCAAGGCTTCCTGATCTCGGCGGCCGGACTGGCCGACGCGCTGAAAACATCACCGTTCCCCACTCAACTCTTGCCAGCGCGTCCGCCACGCGCGATCGCCGCGCCGGTGCGCTTGGGCGACGGGGATTGGTTTGTGGTGGTGGACGCCAATTTGAATCTCGAAGACGCCATGGCGCAAGCCCGAGCGGTCCGGGTGTCGTTTTTGCGGGCGTTCGCGTGGGGTGTCGCCACAGCCGGCATTGCCGGGCTGAGTGTGGTCGGTCTGGTGTGGCAAACGGAACGACTGGCCCGGCAACGCGCCCAGTTCGCCGCAAGCGCCGCCCACGAACTGCGCACCCCTCTTGCCGGGTTGCGGATGTACGCCGAGATGCTCGCCGAGGGACTCGGGGACCCGGCCAAGTACAAGGATTATGCCCGGCATCTGATGGATGAAGCCGAGCGACTCGGCCGCGTCGTCGCCAATGTCCTCGGTTTCACCCGGCTCGAACGCGGAACCCTTCAAGTCCGTCCCGTCCCCGGTGACCTGACCGGTGCCATTCACGAATGCGTCGCGCGTCAACTTCCCGCGCTGGAATCAGCCGGTGTGACTGTGACGATGAAGTTACCGGACGCGATGCCGCAGGTGAAATTTGACCGGGACGCGCTGGCCCAGATTCTCCAGAATCTGTTGGACAACGCCGAGAAACACACACGCGAATCGGCGTCTCGCGTGGTCGAAGTGACCATCGAACAGGGCAATGGCACGGTCGCATTATCCGTCGCCGACCGGGGACCGGGCGTGCCGGTTGCCGTTCGCTCCCGGCTATTCCGCCCTTTTCAGCGCGGCAATGGCACCGACGGACCTGCCGGCATGGGACTCGGTTTGGTGTTGGTGCGGGGGCTGGCCCGCGCTCATGGCGGAGACGTGGCTTATCGTGACAATCCCGGCGGCGGCGCCAAGTTCGTCGTGAACTTGCCGGTTTCTTGAACGTGCCGGTCCCTCTTGCCGTAACCGTTACGTCCCGGCGGCGTTTAAGTGAGCACCGCCATGAAAGCCATCGCACCGGTTCTCTTGCTGACGCTGTTCTCACCAAAACCCATCTCCCTCGCCGTCGCTGCGTCCGCAGACCTGGCGGCGTTGGTGAAACAACGCGATGCGTTGCTGGCGACACTGGAAAAACAGCCGCCACCCGAACAATTCCATCTGCGATTCGATGAAGGCGCCGACCGCGATGACATGATGTTGACGTTGCGCCGCAGCGGCGGACAGTGGCGGACCGGGTTCGCCGA
The DNA here is from genome assembly GCA_964514435.1 of uncultured Verrucomicrobiota bacterium. Classification (GTDB taxonomy): domain Bacteria; phylum Verrucomicrobiota; class Verrucomicrobiia; order Palsa-1439; family Palsa-1439; genus CAZEQV01. Next base: position 998 of record CAZEQV010000097.1, on the reverse strand, counting down.
AGTTCCCGGCTGGCAACAAAGTACGATGCAGGAATGGCGCGGCTATTACCTCGCCAACACCGTCGGCGGTTGCTGGCGGCCCAGTCTCAGGTTTCCGGCCACCACGTCCGCGTTGAAATTCGAGGCCAACAATCTAACCGGCACGATGGACATCGCCTACCGGCTCGACCAGACGCACATTCAACGCGAGCCGCCCGGCAAGCCGTTCTCGTGGTGGGACAAGTTCATCCCCGGCGGCCACAGTCTGCCGCGCCGGCAGAGCTACCAGATTGATACCGATGTGCGCGAAGACGGTTGCCTGTTGGAACTCGTGCTCGACGGCGGTCTGTATTGGGATGCGGCGTTCGTGGAAACCAAGAAGGGCAAGGCCGGTGGCATCACGCGCCGTCCCATCACGGTCCGCTTGCAAGTGCCCAGCAACCGGTTCACGTTGGCAAACGCCGTCACCCCGACTTGGAACGGCGGGTTCCATGAAGTTGACCCGACCGGTCTGACATTCGCCAAGGGCAAACTGACCGGCACGTTGATTGTCTTCATTCATCAAGACGGCTGGATGCCGTGGGCAGGCGGCAAACATCTGCAACACGATCCGATCGCGGTGAAGTTCGACCTCGACGCCCAACTCACGCACAACGAACTCTCCGGCACATATCGCGCCGAGTTCGGAGGCACCTTCAAAGGAATCAATTACACCAAGACGGACAACCCGAAAACCGAAGTCAGCTTGCCGGTCACCAAATACGAGGGCGTCGTGCGCGGCCGCGGCGGCAAACTCGTGGTCGGACGCTTTCGCGCCCAGGGCGACCTCGGCGAACAGGTCGGCGCGGTGGACGGCATGTTGCTCGATACCTACCGGCCCGCTCGTGAAATCATTGCCGCCGATGCAAAAGACGCCAACGCATTGTTTCACCAAATTCGCGCGTTGCATCTGGCGTTGCAGCATTATCCCCTGCCCTACAGCGAAGCGCACCGGCAAACGGATTGGCCCGTGCCGGTCA
>CAZEQV010000096.1:0-11304 GCA_964514435.1 uncultured Verrucomicrobiota bacterium | reverse complement strand
CTAAATAGACAATATTAAACAACAACACGCACTTCCCAAAAATTCTTTAAAACGTACAGTCCATCGCATCCCACCCGGCGCCTTTGTCTATCGAATCCATCCACGAACTTGTCACGTCCTGAACGTCCTCGGTCATCATTTCCTCTTGATCGAGCAACTCGCCCACGATGTCCTCCAGCTCCTTCGGCAACTCTGCCATCGCGATGTCTGCCGGTGCCAGCGGCTCTTCCATGACCCACTTCGTTTTGTCGGGCGAATCCGGCAACCACTTCTCCAGATTTTGGACCAGTTCCTTGGCGTTCTCCAAACCGGACTGCTCGTGCGGCACCGCCAATTCGACCGCTTTCTTGAACAACGCATCCGCCGCCATCTTGATTTCCTGGAACACTTCGTTGAGTTCCTTAGAAATGGAGGCATCCGCAAAATCCTGTTGCGGCAACTTGCTGAAATCCGTCAGTTTCTCCTCGAAGAACTTCGCCCATTTCGATTCCGACCGGGCCAGCTCGCCGAGTATCTCCTCCTCTTTCGCCGTCAGGTCCTGCGGCCGTTTGTCCATCAAAGTCTTCGATTTCTCGATGATCTTTTCCTGCTCCTTGAGAAAATCCTTCAGATCATCCTTCAACTGCTGAAACTCCTCCTTGGCCGTCGGTAGCGGGGGATTGTCATTCTTCGCCAGCAATTCCTTTTTGGCCGGCAGCTTTCGCTCCTCGGCAATCCTCCCCAGCAACGCGACCAACTCCGCCAAGACATACTGTTGCCGTTTCTGGATCGCTTTCGTCACCCCCACATTCTTGCCGGTCAGCTTGCTGATGTCGTCGAGCACCCAACCCATTTCCCCTTTCACCAGCGGCTCCAGCGCGCCGGCATACGACCGACCGTCGGCGGCCCTGCGAAACTCCTCCCACGCCTTTGTCCCATCGGAGCGCGCTGTTTGCTGTTGCTCCATCATCGCTCTTTGATGCTGACTGATTGAATCGCGCAGGACCGCTTCGTCCAAATGCGTGATGAGATTGTCCGTGACACTGTTCGCCTTTTCCTGAGAAGCGATGGTGCGTTTCAAAAACGCGAACGCCAGCGCCATCGGATCATTGTCCGCCAATGCCATGTCGGACGGCGACTTGATGCGCAAGACCACCGCCCGCGAACGCGATTCCTTGCCGGCTGGATTGAAGTCGGCACACCACGCCTCGATGATGTACGTGTTGCCGGGCGCAAATTGCAGAGGGTGCAACGTCACCGCCACCGTTTCCTTGACGGGACCGCGCTGGCCGGGCGGCCCCAAGTACGTCCACTGTTTCAACTCGCCGGCAGGCTTGTCCTGCTGCGATTCGCGCGCGGTGATTCGAATCTGCCGAATGCCGTAATCATCTTTGGCCACCACTTCCAAATCCAGCGAGCTGCCCGGATTCATCAGCCGATTCCGGTCGGTTGTCGTGAAATCAATTTCCGGTACACGGTCCATTTCCATGCCCACTTCACCGCGCGCCAGCACCAACCGTTTCCCAGTCTCTGGCTCCACTACTTGCACTTCGTACGGACCACCCGATGTCAGGATGAGACTGGACGCCCATTTCTGTCCGGCGCCCTGAAACGAGTGCCCACTTCCGCCGTTGACCGACCATGTTGCCGATTGGATGTCCCGATCGGTTTCCATCAACACCTCAAGCTTTGACCCCGCAAGACCGGATATGGAAGACGGCGGCCCTGGCTTCGTCACCGCTGCCAGAGCCGTGTACTCTGGTGGCGTGACGCGGAACTGCGACGCCTTGATCCGTGGCAATGGTCGAACATCCACACGGACGCTTCGCGTGTAGGCGTTGTCGGCAAACACACGAAACGCGAACGACCGCCGCACATCCGTGAACCGGTGCGCATACACGCCGGCCGGTCCGCCCTCGACCAATTGCATCGGGGCGTTCTCACCGGCCGACTTGATCGTCTCGACGTGCGCGACCCGTTCCTGCCAGACGATCAGCGGCGAATCTTTCAGTTTTTTTTCCTTGCCCCCTAGAAATGAAACACGCACCCGAACATCCAAATGGTCGCCCTCGCCCAAGACCACGTCACCGGCCGGCTCAAGACGCAGGACGATCGAGCTGGCCGGTGGAACATCGCTCAACGGTCGAACAAATCGCGCCGTGGCATTCCAGGCGTAGTGCGGAAACAGGGCCACGTACGCGAACCACAGCCCCACGACCACCAACGCCGCGCCCGCCCATCGTCCCAGCCGCGCCAGTTCCCACAATTCCGAGAACCGAATCTTGCCGGCCCAGTCGCGGGACATCGTGATCGTCTGCTGCGCGAAGGAAAGCTCCGCGGGCGTCAGTTGCCGGGCTTCAAACTGACACGCGTTGATGAGCAGATTTTCCGGCACGGCATAGCGTTTCTCCAATTCGATCGCGGTGCGCTCCAGTCGTGGACGGTCGGCAGCCGGTGCAAAAATCCGTTTCACGAATCCGACGCCCGCCAGCAACATCCCGCCCAGCGCCAAAGGCAACCGCAACCCTGCCGGCAGGTTGAATAGGTTGTCAGCAACGAACAACGCCAGCCACACGCCCCAACACGTGACCAACCACCAACACACCCCGGCGAGAATGGCCGACCACTTCATCTGCTTGGCCGCCCCGGCGACGACCGTCCCGACGCGATGCTCTCCATTCGAGTTCACGCTCCATACTAACCCCGATCCGCCCCGAAGGTTCAAGAAAATGGTTGTTCAAGATTGGGCAATTTTGGATAAGCTCAGACCATGAACAAGACCCTTTTCCCCACGCTATCGCCTGAATCCATTGCTCACAACTATATGCACGCCCAGTATGCGTACGCGGATATCGGCGTGGACACGGATGCCGCCATCGCCCAAGCGTTGACGGTGCCGGTCGCGTTGCATTGCTGGCAGGGCGACGATGTCGCCGGGTTCGAGGTCAAAGAGGGCGCGCTCGACAGTGGCGGTATCATGGCCACCGGCAACTATCCCGGCCGCGCCCGCAACGGCGACGAGCTCCGGCAGGATCTGGCCAAGGTGATTTCACTCCTGCCGGGCGTCCAACGGGTCAATCTTCACGCGTTCTACGCCGAGACCAACGGCAAACGTGTGGACCGGGACGCGCTCTTGCCAGAACACTTCGCCCGCTGGGTTGACTGGGCCAAACAGCAGAAGATCGGCCTCGATTTCAACCCCACGTTTTTCGCCCATCCCCGAGCGGCCGACGGTTTTACGCTGTCGCACCGGGACGATTCTATCCGGCAGTTCTGGGTGAGGCATGGCGTGGCTTGCCGGAAAATTGCGGCGCATTTCGCCCGCGAACTCAACTCGCCTTGCGTCATCAATCACTGGATACCCGACGGTCTCAAGGACCATCCTGCCGACCGTTGGACGCCCCGGCAACGTCTCGTCGAGTCCCTCGATGCCATGCTCGAGGAATCCCTGCCGGGCTGCGTGGATGCGGTGGAAGGCAAACTGTTCGGCATCGGCAGCGAGGACTACGTGGTCGGTTCCACCGAGTTCTACAGCCACTACGCGCTGACGCGGAACATCATGCTCTGCCTGGACATGGGGCATTTTCACCCCACGGAAACAATCCACGACAAGATTTCGTCCCTACTCCAATTCCACAAGCGGCTGCTGTTGCACGTCAGCCGTCCTATCCGCTGGGACAGCGATCATGTGGTGATCTTCAACGATGACTTGCGGGCCGTGTTCCACGAACTCGTCCGCGGCAACGCGCTGGACCGCGCTGTTGTGGCGCTCGATTTCTTCGATGCCAGCATCAACCGCATCGCCGCCTATGTCATCGGCACGCGCGCCACGCGCAAGGCGATTCTGTATGCATTGCTCGAGCCTTCCGACGGACTCCGGCAACTCGAAGCCACCGGCCGCGCCGCGCAGAAACTCGCGCGCATCGAGGAATTGAAAACGATGCCGTTCGGCGCCGTCTGGGATATGCTGTGCTTGAAAGCCAATGTTCCCTCCGCGGCCGCTTGGGTCAACGACATCGAGCAATACGAATCGCACGTGCTCCGTCTGCGCTAGGGCACGGGTGACTGTATTTTGAGTCTCGACATCTGAACTGATGGGTGTATGGTTCTGACGGGTCGCAGTACACTACTAGTCAAACTTCAACAACAGGAGAGGTTGTATGAAAATCCTTCTCGGTCTCGGTCTGATCCTTGCCACTATTTTTTTGCAGACGTTTACTTCCCATGCCGCGCCGGTCACGCCGCATTTCGATCCGCTGATCGCGGAACTTCAATCACGGTCCCTTTCGCTCTCCAACTCAACAGACGCCGCCGTGATCAAACAATGGAAGGCGGTCAACAAGGCTCTCAAAGTCTTTTCGATGACTTCCATCTCCATCAAAACCGACATGAAGATGGCCAAGAAGGCCGCGAAGATATTGGCCAAGGCGTTCCCGGACGAATTCAACCCGCCGACACCGGAGTCCCTGATGGTCTCCACCAACTTGGCCGATCTGCTGCAACTGGCATTGGATGCGTTCGGCGGAGATGTTGGGGCGTTGCTCGCGGCAGCACAGTCGTTGCTCGACGCCGCTTTTGACGGCGCCTGCAAAACGAAGGCTCAAGCGATTCTCGATGCTGTGCAAACAGAACTGGCGGCCGCCGCGGAGGCACCCGATCTCGCCTCCCTGATTGCGGCGCTGTCCAAAGCAACCACCCAAGTCTTGAAGGGCGAGAACCTTGTCGAAGCGGCACTCAATTGCGTTCCCGGAGGCGGCAACTGGTATGATTGGACGTTCCGCATGACTGTGGATGGTACTCCTGTTGTCGGCTATGAAGACGGACGCACCGGCGGGCCAGACACGGTCAATGTCAATCTGTTCTCCAATGGCCTCCTCGACGTGGGGCTTTACAAAGGAGCGGGGATGCCTGTAAGTGCCAACTTCCATTTTGTGCCCGGCAATCCCGGCAAGGCCGGCACCTATACCGTGAGTGGACAGTTTTCCAAGGACACCAATTCCTACACCATTACCAGTGGCCAGGCCATCGTTGCCAGTTTCCCCAAATCGCTGCCCGGTAGGCTGAAGTTCACCTTCAGCTTCACGGCAACTGGCACAGCCGGCACCGTTAACGTCGCCAACGGTTCCGTATCGGTGTGGCTCTACGATCCGTACTAGAAGGCGGGGAACGCCACGGGTAGCAGGCGCGCTCATGACCTCATTTCGAGTGCCACTGTGACCGCCCTCGACATCAACCTGTTCGGTCTCGAAGCGAAACCCGAGAGTTGCTGCCGACTTGCTGACCATGTCGAAAATCTCGTGCTTGGCCCGTTGGTCAGCCGATCGGTCAAAGGCTCGTGGCCAGACGCCGCAAGGCGTTCGATCGCAGCAAAGGCAACAGCGACTATTGGAGGAGTCTCATGCCTGCCGGCATGGTGATTCAAGAGACAGTCTTGTTGTCGTCGCACGTGACGTGATGCAGGAATTGGGGATGCTACGGCTCACTCGCGAAGAGCTGGCCTCGCGAGTCGGCTTAATGTGGCCGCAACGAGCGAAGGGTGATCTGCAAAGGAACAATTCTCCCAGACTCCTCGTTTCCGGCATGCCTGCCGTGCAAGTAAAAAACCCGATGCGAACCTGCTGCGTATCATTTCAACCACAAATTGTTTTGACTCACGGTCAGCCGCTCATTAGCGTGCAGACCAATTGGACAACGTTCTTGGCCTTGTCTCTGGCACTCAACTTCGTCTCAATGGCAATGTTAGCGAACGAGTGAAGTTTGTCATTTCCCTTACACCCAACAATCGAGGATATTTTATGAAACAGACTCTGATATCATGTCTTTCTGGTCTGGCAGTTGCCGTTGCGTCGGCCCATGCGGCTGGGAAACCCAACTTCGTCCACATAGTGGCCGACGATCTTGGGTGGAAGGATGTCGGCTTTAACGGATGCACGGACATCAAGACTCCGCACCTCGACAAGCTCGCGGCGGAAGGTGCCAGGTTCACCCAGTTCTACGTGCAACCCATGTGCACGCCAACGCGCGCGGCATTGATGACCGGTCGTTATCCATTCCGTTACGGCCTGCAGACGGCCGTCATCCCCTCGGTCTCTGCCTACGGCTTGGATACCACCGAATGGCTCATGCCCCAATGCCTCAAGGAAGCTGGCTACAAGACCGCCATCATCGGGAAGTGGCACCTCGGACACGCCGACAAGAAGTGGTGGCCCAAACAACGCGGCTTCGACTACCAGTACGGCGCCATGATCGGTGAGCTGGACTACTTTACCCGTGAAGAGCATCACGTCCTCGACTGGTATCGCGATAACAGCCCGGTCCGCGAGGAAGGCTATACGACCCAGCTCATCGGCAACGACGCCGTCCGACTCATCGAAAAGCATGACACCTCCGCTCCCCTTTACCTCTATCTCACATTCAACGCACCGCACACACCCTATCAGGCACCGCAGGAATACATCGACCGCTACAAACACATCGAAGAACCGACCCGCCGAACCTATGCCGGCATGATTGCCTGCCTCGATGACGAAATCGGCCGCGTGGTTGCCGCGCTCGACAAAAAGGGGATGCGCAACAACACGCTTATTCTCTTCCACAGCGATAACGGCGGCACGAAAAACGCAATGTTTGCAGGTGTCATGACTGACATGTCGAAGGTAAAGATTCCATGCGACAACGGTCCGTATCGCGACGGCAAAGGTTCACTCTTCGAGGGTGCGACGCGCGTCTGCGCGCTGGCCAACTGGCCAGGCCACATCAAGGCACAGACCGTGGACGGACTGATCCACGCCGTGGACATCTATCCGACACTGGCCGTTCTCGCTGGCGCCTCCATCGCCAAATGCAAGCCTCTCGACGGCGTAAACGTCTGGGACACCATCGCCGAAGGCAAGCCCTCACCGCGGACCGAATTCATTTACAACATCGAGCCATTTCGAGCGGCGTTGCGTCAGGGAAACTGGAAGATCATCTGGCGCAATATGCTTCCCTCCAGCGTTGATCTCTATGACCTCTCGAAAGATCCATCCGAACAGAACAACCTTGCCGCAGCTCATCCCGAAAAGGTCTTGGCGCTGCAACAGCGCCTCGATGCGTTGGCGAAGGAAGCCACCAAGCCGCTCTACCTGACGGATCAGTTCAAAGTAGTCATGAAGAACATGAATGGCGAACCGGTTCTACCCACCGAAGAAGGATTTGGCGACCCCGAACATCCGTGACTCTATCAAGTACGCCATCGCTGACCGAAATCACGAGAACCACCCCGAGCTTTCCCAACGGCGGGCATTCCAGCGGGCCAGTGCGTTCATGGCTGATTCAACCGCCCCCGGACCGCCACCGAGCGGGGTCAACGTAATCGTGTTCGAAATCCCGTCGCTTCCATCCTGTAAAACGAAAAGCTAAATCCTCCCGTGGGTGTCAGTCAGATTGGATGAACACGCCGAAGACAGGACGGCGTGCACGGCGTCCGCGCCCTGCCCCGGATTGAGAACTGATGGCGCGCTACATCCCTTGCAGGAGTGCGGTCACAGTGGCCGCCGCTTCTGCGGGAGCAACGAGCACCGGCTCCGCGGCGCGACGGGCTTTGATCTCCACCACGCCCTTGGCCAGAGACTTTTCACCCACGGTCACCCGCACCGGGAATCCGACCAGATCAGCGTCGTTGAACTTCACGCCGGGCCGGTCGGTTCGATCGTCGAGAATCACGCTCACGCCCTGCGCGGCAAGCTTGTCGTGCAACTCTTGCGCGACTTTCATCGAATCGGCCTGCGCCACGTTGAGCGGCAGGATGGCCACTTCGTAGGGCGCCACGGCTCGCGGCCAGATGATCCCCTTTTCGTCCCGGCATTGTTCGACAATCGCCGCCACGCACCGGGATACGCCAATGCCGTAGCACCCCATGATCATCGGATGACTCACGCCCTTCTCGTCGAGATAGTTGGCGCCCAGCGCCACGCTGTATTTCGTCCCGAGCTTGAACACGTGTCCGACTTCGATGGCGGAATCCACGGACAACACCCCGTCGCACTTCGGGCAGCCTTCACCGGATTTGACGCGGCGCAAGTCCAGCCATTGACCGACAACGATGTCACGTCCCACGTCCACGTTGCGCAGATGGTGGTCGTCTTCGTTGGCGCCTGTGACCATCCCGGTCGCGCCGCGCAATGTTTCATCGGCCATGACCGGCAGATGTGTGACGCCGACAGCGCCCAGGCTGCCGGGTGTCGCTCCGAGCGCGACCTTGATTTCTTCCGCGTGCGCCGGTCGAACTGACGACGCCGGAATCTTGGCTTCGTTGAGTTCATGGTCGCCACGCACTAGCAGCAACGTGAGCTTGCCGTCTAACTGATACACTAGCGTCTTGATCTGATCCGCGGCGGCAACTTGATAGGGCGGTTGCGCCAGAGCTTCGATCGTGCGAACGCCGGGCGTGGCGAACTTCTCGATGGCACCGGCTGCTCGCGAACGGGAAACTTCCACCAATCGGCTGGTGGCTTTTTCCAAGTTGGCAGAATAACCGCACGTGGCACAACGGGCGACGTAGTCCTCTCCAGCGGGGCTGACGACCATGAATTCGTGCGACTGGCTGCCGCCCATGGCGCCGCTGTGCGCTTCCACGTCCACCGTCTGCAGTCCGATGCGCGCAAAGATGCGTTGGTACGCGTCGTACATCGCCCGGTAGCTTCGATCCAATCCCTCCGCGTCCGCGTCGAAGCTGTAGGCGTCTTTCATGACAAACTCTTTGACGCGAATCAGGCCAAATCGCGGCCGTGGCTCGTCGCGGAACTTGGTTTGAATCTGGTAAAGGTTTTTCGGCAACTGTTTGTAGGAACGAATCTCGGTCGCCGCCAGTGACGTGACGATTTCCTCGTGGGTTGGACCGAGCACGAACGCGCGATCAGACCGGTCTTTCACTTTGAACAAGATGTCGTTCAACGCTTCGGCGCGCCCTGTTTGTTCCCAAATCTCGCGCGGATGCAACGCCGGCATGAGCATCTCGACGGCACCGGCCCGGTCCATTTCCTCACGGACGATCTGCTCGATCTTGCGCAGCACCCGGTATCCAAGGGGCAAAAACGTGTACACCCCGCCGGCCAGTTGCCGGATCAATCCGGCGCGGAGCAGAAGTTGGTGCGAAGGGATCTCGGCATCCTTCGGCGTTTCACGGAGAGTGGGAATGAGTGTTTGGGTCCAACGCATAGGACGGCGTTTTTACCACGTAGAAACCCGAATGCACGCGAAATCCGTGCGCCGATCCTTCAAGTTTGCGCTTGCGCGAACGCGCATTTTTCCGAGAAGGTATCGCCCCATGAGCATGAGTTTCGACCTGACCCGGTACCTTCACGCCTGGCCGTATGATCGTGAGAATTGCATTCGCATCGTGCGCACCGCCGACGGCCGGGAAGTTTTGCAGATCCGCCAGCCATTGGGGATCGAGCAACTTGAAATGACCGGTCGCCCGGACGGGTTGCGTCCCCACGGGATGGATTCGGCCTTCGACTTTCAACTCCGCCGTTTCGAACAGCAACGCGCGGCCGGCAAGGGTGACTCATTCCGTCTCAGCCCGGAGGAATGCGCGGAGTTGTTCGAGGAAGGTGGGCTTTACTACATCCGGTACGTGAATCTCTTTCAATTGAAAGAGTGGAAGCTGGTCATCCGTGACACGGGCCGCAACATCCGTCTTTTTGATTTTGTTCGCCGCCACGCCGAAACCGAAAGCGACCGGGAACATCTTGAGCAATGGCGTCCGTACATCCTCCGTATCAACGCGACCGCTCGCGCGATGTTGGCGCTGGAAAACGATCAGCATCGTGAAGCCATCCAGTTTGTCAGCGACGCCATCGAGGCCATCGAAAACCTTTCACTCGACAAGAACCCCACTTTCGAATACGAGCGCGAACGCTCGCTAACGACGCTGCGCGAGTTTTTCGAGGAGATTGAAACGACCCGGCCCCTGTCGGAGATGGAACGGTTGGAGCGCGACCTGCAACAAGCCGTCGAGCGTCAAGAGTTCGAGAAAGCCGCCACCATTCGCGACCGCATCAAAAGGGCGCGACAACAGACCGAGAACCATCCCACATGAAGAGCCAACTGCTGTTCGAATGGGTCAATCGCCATGTCTGGTTGGATGGCTGCGATTTGGAGACCGAATTCCGGCAGGCCACCGAAGAGGGCCGCGACATGTCGCGGGTGAAAAAAGAATGTGAGCGCCTGCTGGCCGTTCCCAAACCCTCCCCATCCTGGCACAACGTCGTGGGCGGTCGTCGCGACGAACAATGGCTCGCCGCAGCCGGCCGGTTGGTGGACAAAGTGCAATCACTCCCCTACCGGCGCGATTATCCTTACCGGGAACCCAGCGACCTGCCCAGCATCCAGGCCTACCGGCCACGCGCCCCCAAGCTCAAACCGTGGCGCGGCGGAAGAAACGCCTTTGAGGAGAAGCTACACGGTGGATTGCTGGGACGAATCTGCGGTTGCATGTTGGGTAAACCGGTGGAGGGCTGGAGGCGCGCCAGCATCCGCAATTATGGTGAGGAGACCGGCAACTGGCCGTTGTCGAATTATTTCCGGTTGCCCAAGCCGGCCGAGTGGCGTCGCATCCGAGCCGCTGGACCGGGCGATTCGATGCGGAAGCTGAACCGTCGCTGTCTTCTCGACGGCATGAACGGGATGGTCGAAGACGACGACATCAATTACACGACCACCGGCTTTGCGATCGTGAAGAAACACGGCGCGAACTTCACCCCGTTGGATGTGGCGGCGTTCTGGGGCGCCAACATTCCGATCTTCCACACCTGCACCGCTGAGCGCGTGGCCTACCGGAACTTCGTGATGAACATCCTGCCGCCCGCCAGCGCCTCCTACCGCAATCCCTACCGCGAATGGATCGGCGCCCAGATTCGCGCCGACTATTTTGGGTTCGCCAATCCCGGCAAACCGGCGCGTGCGGCGGAGTGGGCCTGGCGCGACGCCTGCATCAGCCACATCAAGAACGGCATTTACGGCGAGATGTGGGTTGCCGCGATGCTGGCGGCCGCTTATGTGGAGGACGACTGGCTGAAGATCATCCGCGCCGGTCTGGCCCAGATACCGGCACGCAGCCGGTTGCGGGAGGATGTGGAAATCATCATCACAGCTTACGAAGCCGGTGCGTCATACGAGAGCGCGGTGGATCTGGTTCACTCGCAATGGGACGAATCGAGTCATCACGACTGGTGCCACACCAACTCCAACGCCCAAATTGTGACCATCGGGCTGTTGTACGGCGAAGATGATTACAGCCAGACCATCTCGCGAGCCGTGATGCCGGGATTCGACACCGACTGC
>CAZEQV010000095.1:7545-11414 GCA_964514435.1 uncultured Verrucomicrobiota bacterium | reverse complement strand
CCGCCACTTGCGGCTTCAGTTTGTCGTAGGCATGGCTGGTCACGGTGGCCGGACCGCTGATGATCAGCGGGGTCCGCGCTTCGTCCACGAGAATCGAATCCACTTCGTCCACAATCGCGTACTCGTGTCCGCGTTGCACTTGCGTCTCGACGCTGGTGGACATGCCATTGTCGCGGAGATAATCGAAGCCAAATTCCGAGTTCGTTCCGTAGGTGATGTCACACGCGTATTGCTGGCGGCGAACGGGAGGCGGCTGGTCGTGTTGGATGCAACCAACCGTCAATCCTAGAAACCGGTAGACTTCGCCGACCCACTCCGAGTCGCGCGCCGCCAGGTAATCGTTCACCGTGATGACGTGAACGCCTTTTCCGCTCAACGCATTCAGGTAAACCGGCAACGTGGCCACCAACGTCTTGCCTTCGCCCGTCGCCATTTCCGCAATGTTGCCGCGATGGAGCACGATTCCGCCCAGAAGCTGCACGTCGAACGGAACCATATCCCACTTGTAGGGGCGACCGCGCACTTGCCATTCCCGTCCGCATAACCGCCGGCACGCCGTCTTGCCCACAGCGAAAGCTTCCACCAGAATGTCATCAAGCGTTTCCCCGGCGGCCACGCGCTTCTTGAACTCCTCGGTTTTCGCGCGTAACTGATCATCGCTCAGGCTTAGGTATTGCTTTTCCTGCTCATTAATCTGCGCCACCAGGGGCCAGAGCTTCTTCACTTCGCGCTGGTTCTTTGAACCGACAATCTTTTTCAGTATCCATCCAACCATGTTCGTCTTTCCCAAATGTGGTCGTCACCATCAACTGCCGGGTTTCACCGGCTTGCTGCCCGCTTGACACATGGGACAGTCTGACGGGTCAAATGTTTCAATATGCAACTTGAGCAAGCTCTCGAGCGGCGCGCCAAAGGCCACCTTGCCGTCCGAGCGATCCACCAATGTTCCCACCGCCGCCACCACGCCGCCAAATTTGCGGACTATATCAATCGTTTCCTGCACCCGTCCACCTTTGGTCACCACATCCTCAACCACAATGAACCGCTCGCCCGGCTCAATCTGGAAACTACGCCGCAACTCCAGCCTGCCGGCACCGTCCTTTTCCACAAAAATGTGACGAACTCCCAATGCCCGCGCGACTTCGTGCCCAATGAACAGCCCCCCCATGGCCGGTGAGATGACAGTCTGCGCCCCGGCAGCCTTGAGCTTCCGGGCCAACTCGCCACAAAGCGTGGCCGCATGATTCGGGTACTGCAGAACCAAGGCGCATTGAAAATACTGCCGGCTGTGCAATCCCGACCGCAGCAGAAAATGGCCGTCCAGCAGCGCCTTGGTGTCGCGAAATATCTGCAACACCTCGTTGTCACCGATGCTCATGACGGCTTCCTCTCGGGCGGAAACGAATTCCCTATTGTCCTGACAGGTCTCATGAAAACGCCGCAGTGAAAGACATCTGTCCCGTTGATGCAAGCCAGAACCAAAGGCGCTCTCGCTAGATTTGCTGTGTCCGCAGTTTCCTCACGAACACCAAACACAGCGCGAACGCCAACACCATGTGCGCCCCCAGCACGAACGCCACCAAGGACGGGGAGGACAGCCACGTGTGCGATGCCTGTCGCACGATGTCGTAGATGGGATAGTCCGTCAGGCATTTTAGATATCCACTCCACCCCCAATACGCGGCGATGAACGGGCGGGTGACCCACACCAACCAATCCGGCAAGGCCAAAATGGATCCCGAAAGCGGTAACTGCAATCCGACGAGATAGATGGCGATCAACGACGCCTTTTCCGAAGAGTTGGCGTAGGCGGAAATTGCCAGACAAGTCGTGCTCATCGCCAATGTGGTCAGCAGCAGGATCCCCAATTGGGGCGGAAAGGCGCCGGGAAACTTGCACACCGCCTTCACAAACCATGTCATCCAAAACGCCTGCACCAACGAAAAAATCGCCACCATTAAAAACTTGCTGCACACGTAGGCAACCGTGGACAATCCGGACCGTTGCTCCTTCTGCAAGATGCTCCGCTCTTTGGCAATCTCCCGCGAACCGTTGTTCGCCGCCGAGAGCGTCAGCAGAATCACCTGAAACATGATCAGACCGGACACCAGCGTCGCTGCGGACATGGATTCCTGCATGTACTGCATCTGTTCCTTGGCCATCTGGAGGATGTTCTTGTCAAATCCGAGCGACAGGTTTCGCACCTGCGGAAGCCCGCGCAACGCAAACACGGCGACCAGTCCGGGAAACGTGAACAACATCACCAAATGCAGCACAATCTGACCGGTATCGCGCTTCAACAACAACAACTGCCGGTGCCCCAGCGTCAAGAACTGTCTGATCGTGCTCGCGGGATGAACCGACCGCAACGGGGCCGGTTGGGCTGAATAAAACGCCTGAGAGGTGGACAACCGTCCCTCCCGCTGCGCTTCGCGAATGGTGTGGGTAATCTCCACTTCATCACGGCTGTAGAGCTCTTCGATGGAATCAATGCCGATTGTCTGACGCAACTCCGGATAGGTTCCGTGGAACAATAACCGTCCATCTTTCATGAACAAGACGGAGTCCGTCTGGTCAAGACTTTGGACAGCGTGTGTAACGAGCACGATCGTCTTGCCAGTCTGGTGTGCCATGGTCTTCAGCCAGTTCATCATACCGGCTTCGGTTTGCGGATCGAGCCCGCTGGTCAACTCATCCACCAGCAGCAACGGCGGATCTGAAACCAACGCCTCGGTCATGGCCAACCGCCGCTTCTGCCCACCGGAAAGATACCGGTACCGTTGATGGCGCACATGCGCGATGCCAGCGGCGGTCAGCAAGTAGGTGATCCACTGTTGGCGCGTGGCCATGTCCACGGCCGACGGCAGTTGCAGCGAACAGGCGTAATTGAGGATTTCCTCAACCGTCAGTTCCAAATGCGCCTCGGCAAACTGCGGCAGGTAGCCCAGTCCCAAAGGATATGACCTTCGAAAGTGCTCCACGGTGCCGCCAAACAACGAGACCTGCCCGGCAGATGGCTGCAACATTCCCATGATCACGCGCAACAAAGTGGTCTTGCCGCAACCGGTGGAACCGATGATTGCCGCGAAATGACCGGACGGGATGGACAATGAAATGTCACGGAGCAGCAAACGCCGATGGCCCTGCTGCCCCACCTCAAGACTCAGGTTCTGGATATGGATGGCCGGTGCGCTCATGCGCGAATCGTCTGATCAATCAGGCGCCGTCGAATTCAAGAGGATGGCGGCGCGCCTTCACCCGACTGATTGCGTTGAAGAATCCGGTCCGCCAGACGTTGAACGCCTGCGGTGGCAATGTCGCTGGCCGGATACATCCGGCGGGCATTGAGATAACAGGCCAGTCCGAACCCAAGGTCGCCGGCCTGCTCGGCCGCCTGGGCGCGCTTGAGTTGCGCCACAAACGACGCGCTTTCCGCGCTTAATTCAGCGCGCATCTTGTTCAGCACCGAATCATCCGGCCAATCCCGCGCCGCCTGCTCAAGCGCCTCCCACGCGCCGTAGATATTGTTGTTGCGCCGTAAAATGTTGGCTTTCTCGATGGCGATCTCAACCGTCTTGACCTTTTCCAGGGCGGTTTTCATGAGTTCGGCGCGCGCCGTGTCACCGATCAGGGCGGTGGCGAGCTGCAACTGCTTCTCAAAAATGGCCCGATAGTTCTTCGCCTCGATCAACCGGTCAAACTCCGTCGTTGCCTGAGTTTTCATGTCTTGCGAGTTGAAGAATCCAAGCTGGGCAATGTCGAGGTCGGGATTGCCCGGCCACGTTTCGGCCGCCGCGCGAAATTCCGCCATCGCTGATTTCAAATCGCCCTGTTGCGCCGCGAGCTTGGCCGCTCCCAAACGCAACCGG
>CAZEQV010000095.1:0-7535 GCA_964514435.1 uncultured Verrucomicrobiota bacterium | reverse complement strand
TCTGCAGTTTCACGCCGTCCACAATCGAACGAACCTTCGTCGCATCGAAGTCGCTGGCTTGCGTCTGCATTTCACGCAGCAACGGTTCCACGCTGCCGAAATCACGGGCTTCCAGCATGGTTTGCAGTTTCACTACGTTGACAGCAAAGGCACGCACTTTGCGTTTGTCGTCGCGCGGCAACGTCAGCAAGGCCGGATGAAATTCACTGGCCGTGAACGCATACTGGAGGTTCTCATAGGCGCCCTGCAGCTCGGCATTCGACATCTTGAATTTCACGACCTCGACCGCTTGCTCGACCTCGCGGATCAACTCGCTCGCCGTGTTCACTTGCGTGGCCATCGTGCTCGGATATTCGCCCCCGCTGGAAAACAGCGTGCGATAGAAGTCCGCCGCAATCAACGTGTGCAAATGCCGCCGGCTCGTAAACAACGTGGTGGTGTAGTTCTGAAAATTCTGCTTGTTGCGAACCTCCATCACCCCCGATTGGATTTCGCTGGTCTGGATGCGCGCCTTGGCCTCCAACATCCGCGTGTATTGCTCCAATGCCCGCATTTTCCCCGGCACGAGGTTCACCGCGGTATTGGCGGCCGATGAAACCGTGTCCGCGCCGTTCAACAGATTTGTAGCAGTGTTGGTGTTATTGTTGTTCGTGCGGCGAGATTGGGCGGGTGTCACGCGCTCGCCGGCATTAAGCTTTTGTCCCGACAACAACATGTCCGTGTTCCAGTTGGCCAGTTCCGCCTCCCTCTGCAGTTTCTTGACTTTGTCCTCCAATTCGACCTGCGTCAGTTTCATGTCGTAGGTGCTGGCCACCTGGGCCGCCAACGCTTCGCCGATGCCGGCATCCCACTCGTAACTCGACAAATCCGACAACAACAGCCATGCGCCACGAATGTCCCGCTTCTTCAACAAGTCACGGATGTTCCGGTACGTTTGCATGTACTTCGCAATCTCACCGGAATCAGCCTCTTGCGCGTTCAGAAACTTTTCAAAACGGGCCCGAACCAGCGGATTTTCCAATCCCGGCGAGGTCAACGCGTTGAGGGATTTGATCTTCTCGGCGATGCCAAACAGAACTTCCTGCTCCTGCGTCGGCGTCAACCCGAACATGCTTCCCACAGTCTGCCGACCGCCTTGTTGTTTGGGAACGTTGTCCATCGGCATCTCGACGACCGCGCGAAAGGGCGAATTGGTTTGGCTTAACAAAGATTGCGGTTGCGGAATGGGAACCAGACCCGTGGGCGCTTCGGGCGTCTGGGCCTGAGCCGCTCCGCTCGCCCACATCGCGATACCGACGATGCCGGCCACCAAGCTATTTCTTGCGCAGATCGGTTGCATACAACAGTCCTCCCTCTTCCACCCGAATCTCGGCCAGATAGGCCTGACCTTTGCTGAACGAGAAATTCAACGCGTTGCCCTGCACCACCACCGGAATAAACCGCGTATCATTCTCCACACTGAATACCATCAATTTGCCGACCCCTGCTGACCACCCCAAATCACCTTCCACGCGTAACGTGGCTTGAAAACGGTTGCCCGTCAATGAACGCGGATTGTCAAAGTACTTGTCCACCGAGAACACCTCCAACGTCCGGTACGGATCGCGCATCACCCGATCCAACATCACCCCGCCCACGATCACGCCGATAAACAGCAACCCCGTCAGCATCCATTTCCAAGACAAATGATGCCGGCGATGATGGTCTTGCGGCGGAGGCAATTGCGACTGTTCCGGCATGTTCCGAAACGGCGACATGACCCCCAATTCCTCCGGTCCTTTATTGCCTGGTGTCGTGGCCATTCAATCTCTCTCGCGCGTCTAACGTAAGTTCGCGCACACACATCCACAAGCTAAAACTCCCCTCACACTCCCTGCCCCTTCAATCCCAACCAATAAAACCCTGCAATCACAATTCCGTGTCGCACTTTCCCCGACCGAATCAGACCGGGCACCTCCGCCAGCGGTGCCAACTTCACCGCGATATCTTCAGCATGATCCAATTCCACCTTGCCGGCCAACCGGCACCCTCTTGCCAGCACGAAATATTGCGTATTACTTTGAATCGCCGGATTCGGACACATTTTCCCCAGCAACTCAACCGTACCGGCCTCGTACCCGGTTTCCTCGGCCAACTCACGCCGCGCGCAATCCAACGGCGATTCACCTCCTTCGATCAACCCGCCCGGCGTCTCCAACTCCACTGTCCGCGTCCCGTGCCGCCATTGCTCGACCATCACCACCTGCCCGTCATCGGTCAACGGAATGACGTTCACCCAGTTCGGTTGCTCCAAGACAAACATGCCGAACGGCTGGCCGGTGCGGGGATTGATCGTGGTGTCCTTTCGCACCTTGAAGATCCGGCAATCGGCCACCGGCTCCGACTTCTCAATCTTCCACGGTTGGATCATGATCGCCTCATCCAACCGAAACCGGCTCCGTCCATTTGCCATGCTCGCGAATCAAAGCGATCAACTCATCCACCGCCTTCTCCTCGGGGATGTGCTGTTTGACTTGCGTCTTGCCCACCCACAACGAAATCTTGCCGGGCGCTGTCCCCACATACCCAAAATCCGCATCCGCCATCTCGCCGGGACCGTTCACGATGCAGCCCATCACGGCAATCTTGACGCCCTTCAAATGCGATGTCCGCGACTTGATCCGGGCCGTCACCGTCTGCAAATCAAACAACGTCCGGCCGCAGCTCGGACACGCCACGTAGTCGGTCTTGAACGTCCGCGAACCGGCCGCTTGCAAGATGTTGTAGGCGAGCTTCACGCACTTCAACATGTCATCTTCGCCGGTCACCTCGACGGCATCCCCCACTCCATCGCAGATCAACGCGCCCAAATGAGTGCTCGCCGCAATCAGCGCACCGGCCTGCACATGATGCGCCCGCTCCGAACTCACCCGGTCGCGCAACATCACCGGCCAGGTCAGCCCGGCGGCATCTAACTTCGCCACCAGCACCCGGTACGCCCCGATCACGTCCAAACCTTCCGCCCGTCCCACGCCCGCAAAGAACGTGCGCGTGCCCCGCGCCCCTGCCAACTTGATCAGCTTGTCACAAACCGCCACAAATGCCGCGGGCGAATCCGCCACGATGTCGAACTGCACTGCAATGTGCTCCGGCAGGCTGAGCAGCCCGGTCAGTTCCTCTCGGCCATCGAACGGAACGTTCACTTTCTCCGCCACGTCTTGAACCGGCAAGGTCAGCTCCGCGCTGTCGAGTCTCACCGCGATCGGCGTGTGAATGTTGCGCTCACGCAACCGGGGCATCATCGCCGCGATCTTCCCGATGTCGGCCATCGTTCGCACATGAAACTGCAAAATCTCGGCGAACGTGTCCGGCTCGTCCGTGGTGATGCGCTTGATCTGACCGATCGTCGCGGTCACGGGCACCGGCAACTCCACGCGCGGCGGATGCTCCCGCCCAATCCTCAGTCCGAGCGATCCTAGCTGACGCTCCGCCGTCGCCCGTCGCGTGTATGCGAAGGGATTGCGTTTCTCCTCGATGTCGAGGCACGGACGCTCCGGCAACTGGCTCTTTCGTTGCAGTTCCCAAAGCGCATTGTATTTGCGCACCAGTTCCCGGCAGACGGGAATCTCGTGAACACTGTCTTCCGTCAGGGACACGCGCACCGTGTCGCCGATGCCATCCTCCAACAACGCGCCGATACCGATGGCTGATTTGATCCGTCCGTCTTCACCCTGACCGGCTTCGGTGACTCCGAGGTGCAACGGATAGTTCCAGTCCGGTCCCTCGGCGTTCAGCCGCGCCACCAGCAGCCGGTACGCTTCCACCATTACCTTGGGGTTGCTGGCTTTCATTGAAAAAATGAAATCGTGATAGCCGTTCTTGCGGCACACCCGCGCAAACTCCAGCGCGCTTTCCACCATCCCCAGCGGAGTGTCACCATACCGGTTCATGATCCGGTCGGATAACGATCCGTGGTTCGTCCCGATCCGCATCGCCCGCCCGAGTTCCTTCATCCGCCGCACCAGCGGCGTGAACGCCTTCTCCAAACGCTCCAGTTCTTCCTCGTATTGATCGTCGCTGTATTCGCGGACGGCAAATTTCTTGCGGTCGGCATAGTTGCCGGGATTGATGCGCACTTTCTCGCACCATTCCGCCGCCTCCATCGCCGCAGCCGGCACGAAATGAATGTCGGCCACGATCGGCGTGTCGAACCCGCGTTTGCGGAGTTCGGAGACGATGTTCTTGAGATTCCTCGCGTCGTTGATGCTCGGAGCAGTGATGCGCAAGATCTCGCAACCGGCCTCAATGATCGGAATCGCCTCGCGCACGCACGCCTCCGTGTTCATCGTGTCGGAAATCAGCATCGTCTGGACACGGATCGGATTGTCCCCGCCGACGCCGACGCGGCCGACTTTGACTTCCCGCGTGATGCGTCGTTGCCAGAAGAATGGATTGTCGCAATAAGTCATCATGGTCATTCGGGAGTAACCGGCGCAACTTGGTTGGTGCTGGTGCGCGAACCGCCCCGGCCCACCGGACCGAAGAACCGCTGGATGTCGTGGAAGGTCACGTAGAGCATGAACGAAATCAGCAGCACCGCAAAAGCGGTGGACAAGGCGTTGACCACTTTCGCGTTCAGCGGGCGACGGATGATTCCTTCCAAGGCGGCGAACACTATGTGACCGCCATCCAGCACCGGCAACGGCAGCAGATTCAGTATTGCCAGATTGATGTTCAGCACGATGGCCAGCCACAATCCGCGCCGCATTCCGCCATAAGCGAACTCGTACCACCATCCGCCCATGATGCCGACCGGACCGCTCAGACTCTTGACGCCGACCCCCGTTTTCTCGGAATGCATCAGCGCCTTGAAGGTGTACCCCATCAAATCAAACACATCGCGGAACTGCTGCATCGGAGTCGGTCCGGGGCGGACAATCTCGTCGCCCAGTTGGAGACCGATTCGGGCCGCCGTTTCGCCCGGCAAGATTCGGGGCGTGACCTGCAGCACTTCAATCTTCTCATCCCGCATCAACCGGATCTCCGTGGCTTGGTCGGCGCGTTTTCCGACCAGCTCAATGAGCTGCCGGGCGCTGAATATGGGCACGCCATTAAAAGCCAGAATCTTGTCCCCGGCCCGAATGCCCGCCTCTTCAGCCGGAGTGCCCGACATGACCCGCTGCGCGAACGGACGGCCGCGGGGAAACACATTTACCACGCGCGCCCCGAACTGCGGATGCACCGGCGTATCCAAATCCATCGTGAACGTCTGATCGCCGCGCTCGACCACAATCTTCAACGTGTCCTCGTGGCTCGTGGCCACCATCCCCACCAGCTCGGTCCAACGCGAAATCGGCTTGCCGGACACCTCGACGATGCGGTCACCAGGACGCAACCCTTTCTGTTCTTCCAAGCTGCCGGGTTCCACCCAGCCGATTACGGCGGAATCATTGGGCATCGGCATTCCGATTTTCCACAGGATCGTTCCCAACAAGAACGCGAAGATGATGTTCATGACCGGACCGGCAAAGGCCACCAGAATCTTCGACAGCGGCGACGCAGGCGGCAGTTGCTCCGCCGTTGAATCCGTCTTGCCCTCGATGGTCTCCATTGGCGCCATTTGCGGCAACGCCACGTAGCCGCCGAACGGAAACCACGAGACCCGGTAGTCAATGCCGTCCTTCTTGTATCCCCAGATCTTTGGCCCAAATCCGATGGAGAACCGCTCCACTTTCATGCCGCGACGTCGGGCCACCAAAAAATGCCCCAGCTCGTGAACAAAGATGGTCAGCCCGAAGAAAAACAACACCAGCAACGCCGGATACACATACGACGTCACAATCTGAATGATAGTTTCCAACGTCACTTCGATAGTCCTTTCGTAACAATCACACCACGCGCGCGGCTTCCTCTCGCGCCCAAAGGTCGGCGCCCAGTATAGCATCCAGCGTGGGGTGCGCAATCACCCGGTGCGCGGCCATCACTTTCTCTGTCGTTTCAAAAATCTGCAAAAACCGAATCTCACCGGCCACAAACCGCGCCACCGCCACTTCGTTGGCGGCGTTGAACACCGCCGGCAAGGTTCCTCCCGTCTCCCCCGCCCTTCGGGCCAAGCTCAACGACGGAAACTTCACCGTGTCCGGCGCCTCGAACGTCAGCGCGCCGATCTTCGCAAAATCGGTCACGGCCATCGTGTTGGGCAACCGCTTCGGTCCCGTCAACGCGTACTGGATCGGATACCGCATATCCGGCACGCTCAACTGCGCCAGAATCGAGCCATCCAGAAACTCCACCATCGAATGCACCACGCTCTGCGGATGCACCACCACATCCACCCGCGCCATCTCGATGTCGAACAACCATCGCGCCTCGATCATCTCCAGCCCTTTGTTGAACAACGTGGCCGAATCAATCGTGATCTTCTGCCCCATGTTCCACGACGGATGTTTCAACGCCTGCGCCACCGTGATGTCCGCAAACTTCTCGCGCGGCGTTTGCCGGAAAGGCCCGCCCGACGCCGTCAAAATCAACCGCCGCACATCCGCTGTGTCACGCCCTTCCAGACACTGATAGATGGCGCTGTGTTCACTGTCCACCGGCAACACCCGCACGCCGTATTGGCGGGCCTCGCTCATCACCAGCTCACCGGCCATAACCAGAATTTCTTTTGAGGCAACCGCCAAATCCTTGCCGGCCCGAATCGCCGCCAACGCGGGTGCCAGCCCCGCCGTGCCCACGATCGCCACCAAAACAATGTCCGCTTCCGGCATCGTCGCCAACTTCATCAACCCTTCGTCCCCGGCGTGGACCGGTACGCTTGTGCCCAAACGCTGCCGCAGTTCGTCCGCTTTGCCGGGCACGGTCATCGCCGTGGCCAGAGGCCTGAAGCGTCGCGTGGCCTGCTCCATTCCCTCGACATTCTCCCGCGAAGCCAGTCCGACGATCCGAATGTGATCCGGCAGGTCCGCCGCGACTTTTTGAGTCGAAACGCCAATCGAGCCGGTTGCCCCCAGCAATACGATGTTTTTAGGTTTCATCTGTCTGTTTCCCCAACGTCTCCGTCACCGCCGTCCGTTCCAAACTGCTTCCGTCCACCTGTCACACCACACGCCCGTTTTCCGTTAGCCCGCGATGCTTGGCGCATTGACTGAAGCCACTTCGCGGTTGCGTGCTGACGACAGATCACCAAACAAGGCGCGTCCCAATTCACGTCCAATCGTTGCAAAGATACGGCCATAGAATAAAAGAAACGGCGCCAACCGTTGACAGTGTTTCAGGAAGTCGAGTGTCTCGCCGGGGGCTGAAGACTTGACTGCGCTTGGCTTTCCACTTCGCTGCGCACGCTCGTCGGTTGATGAGAACGATAGTCGTCCTGTCCCGGTTCTTGACAAAAGCGGCTCTGACGCGAAGCAGTGAACCGTCGCCACCGCCTCCTCCAGGATGCCCGCGAACGTCAGGCACGACAGCGGCGTGTCCGTGGCGGGCTTCACGATGACCGGGCAGCCCGCGGCCACCGCCGGCGCCACCTGGTGCACGATCAGGTTCAGCGGGTGGTT
>CAZEQV010000094.1:0-11417 GCA_964514435.1 uncultured Verrucomicrobiota bacterium | reverse complement strand
GGCCTGATGACACGTCGTCTCGCTCGCCAAAAATGAATTCTAAAACACGCTCTTACCGGGTCGGCACCGCGCACGCTGTGCCGCTCGTATCCAGCTCGAAGTGGAACGTCTTGGACCCGCCGCTCCCGGCATTTTGAGGAATGATCATTCCACAAAATGCCGGTGTCGCGGGGCTTGGCTTCGGATACCAACTTTGGCTTAATGCGCCATCATGCGTATCGCACTGGCTCTGATCACCCTCGTGGCGTCACTCGCCTCTCATGCCGAACTCGTCACCGACTTTTCCAAGGACTTACCAGGTCAAGACGCGAAGGACGCCACCATCTCCCTACGGTTCTTGGGCATCCGCGATGCCGGCAACGTCATCGTCCAGCTCCAGCTCCGCAACGGCCAATGGACGACCGCCAATCACATGGCCGCGGCCGACTACAATCAAAAGAGCGCCAACTCGGTTCAAATCGGCGATCTGAAGTGGGAGAATAACAACCTCACCGGCTCGCTTACCGTGACCATCGGCCCCGACAGTCCGCGCCCCAACGCCAAGGGGTTTCCCAGCCCCGCCGATGTGTTTGCAATCACAGTGGACGCCCAACGCCAGCCGGGACGTTTCGCCCCCTACCTGCCGGATACGCTCGCGTTCATGCCGCCGTGGAGGAAAGACGAACCTCAGTTCGGCGGCGAAATCCTGACCGGCAAGTTCACCGCCAAGCGTGGCACAGTCGGAACATCCGGCGAGATTCAAGGCGCAATCAATCCCGCCCCCGTTCGCGGCAAATGGGGCGCGGACGGCAACATCGTGTTCCGCGCCGCCCCGGACGGCGGCGTGAAAGTGCTCGCGCGACTTTCACCCACCCGTGTCGCGCCGCCTTCCCGTGCGCAAGTTGTCAAACAGCTTGAATCACCAATCGAGATGACGGACGCAGGACTGCGGATCACCGTTTCTTCCGACAAACGCCGCGATGACGCTGCTGTCATGCTGTCAGTCAAACCAGTCGGACGAAACTGGCGCAGCGTAACCAGCGCAGGACTCCTGCTTGGCCGCGAGACTTCATTCCCAGTCAAGTTCGACGCCAGCGGCCCCATCGAAGCCATCGCCATCGGCGTCAACAACCAGCACGGTGTCGGCGACGTGGAATTTATCGTCCGCAAAATCGAAACACTGCCGTCCTCCACCAAACCCACGGCACCGGCTCCCGTCGCCATCAAGGTTACCGGCCTGCTCAACCTGGCCGACACAACAGAGATTCCCAAAGGCTTGTTTGGCTTCCACGATGTCAGCCCTCCCAAGTCCGCCGACGATGCCAGCCTGCAATATCTTCGCGATTTGAAGCCGGGGCTGTTGCGTCCGCTCGAACACACCGGCTTCGGCGGACCACCATCCACCGATGAAGAACTCAAAGCCAAGCTGGCCGGCAAACCGCCCGCCACGCCATCGGCCCGAGCGCAAGCCGCTGACGCCGTGGACAACATCATCCTCACCCACTCGCAAGATTTGTGGAACCGCCCCTCCTGGATGGATTCCGGCATCTCCAACGCCGCCGCTTCCGTCCGCGCTTTCTACCGCAACCTGGCGGCCAACGCCTGGACGCCGGGCGACGACCACAACACGCTCCGCAAGTTTGAGGTCTGGAACGAACCGTTCATGTGGAGCCGTCACATCAACATGGGCGCCTTCCATCCCAAGGGAAAACAGGCTTGGGTGGATCCTACCCAGTACGGTTTCCTGCCGGGCAAACTCGGCGCAGATATGTGGAGCGAGATATTCCTCGCGGCGGTTTCCGCCAAGAGCATCAACCCGCACATTCAGTTGGGCGGCCCCAGCAGCGCGGCGTTCAACGATGACGACTACGGCTGCCTCGAACACTACGTGGGCCGCATCATCGAACGCGTCGGCGACAAACTTGATTTCCTCACCGAGCATCATTACGGCGGCGACCCGCGCGCCTACGCTGCCAGCTTCGAAGTCGTCGCGGCGTTTTGCGAAAAGAAGGTTGGCAGGCCAATCCCCGTGTACAACACGGAAGCCAACGACCTCGGCGCCAGCAGCGCCGGCAAGGCTGCCTACAACATCGCCGACATTCTCACCTACATCCAACAGTGCCCGGACATCGTCAAGGGGCGCGCCTTACACGCGTTGTGGAGCGGAAAACTCAAGGACGAAGGGGAAGAACACGCCTACCGGCTCCTCGCCCCGCTGCGCGGCAAGCTGCTGGCCGTCGAGTCCAGCGATCCCGGCATCCTCGCGGCCGGTGCGCTCAACAGCAGCGGCGAAGTGGTCATGGTGGCGTTGAACACCAGCGCCACCGCCCGCGAAGTCATCGCGCCCGGCACGGTCAACGACGCGCAACTGTTGTTGGCTGACGATGCCGGTCCCGAATTACAGTTGCGCGACACCGAAGGCCAGGCCATTCCGCGACCCGCCCAAGGAAAAACCACGCTCACCAGCTTGTCGCACAAGGCTGCGGAGCGACTCACCTTGCCGCCGCGCTCCGCCGTGCGCTGGACGCTCCCGGCCCACTCGTGCCCGAAAGCCACGATCATCCGCGACCGGTATTTCAGCGACATCGTGCTCCAGCGCGTGCGCCCAACTGTCCCCGCAACCGGCAAGCTTGTTGTGACCAATCCCAAGGCCGCGCGAGCGAAGTTGCGCGTCATCACCCGCGACGTTCACGAAGACGAAGCTGTCGCGCTCCTCAACGGCCACGAGATCCGGCTGCCCTATTCCAGCAGCAACGATGGCGCGGCGGTGGCGCAAGACATCCCAGTCGAGCCGGCCTGGTTGACGGCGGAAAACAAGCTGGAGTTCCGCTGTGTGGACGGCGCCACGGCCAACGGTTTTGTGGTATATGCCGCGTGCCTGATGGTGGAACGCTAACATCAAACGGAGATGATCGTGTGAAAAAGAGCTTTTCGCTGCCCTACCGGCAGGTGCATCTGGATTTCCATACCGGCCCGTGGATCCCCGACGTGGGAACCGAGTTTGACGCCCGCGAGTTTGCCCGAACGATGAAAAGGGCGCACGTCAACAGCGTGACGGTGTTCGCCAAATGTCATCACGGTCATCTGTACTACAACACCAAGCGCCCGGAGCGGCATCCCGGCTTGAAACCCGGTCTGGATTTGCTGCGGGGACAGGTCGAGGCGCTGCACCGAGAAGGCATTCGCGCGCCGATTTACATCAGCGTTCAATGCGACGAGTACGCCGCCGACAACCATCCCGGATGGATTGCCCGGCAACCCGACGGCCAACCGGTCGGAGCCGGTCCGCTGGCGCCGGGCTGGCAGATCATGGACATGAACAGCCCGTACCAGGAGTTCCTCGCCGATCAAACACGGGAGGTCCTCCAACTTTTCAAGCCCGTTGACGGCATTTTCTTCGACATGTGCTGGGATCAACCGAGCCTCAACAATTACGCCGTCGAAGCCATGTTGAAAAAAGGACTCGACCCGGCCAGCGAATCCGACCGGAACCGTCACGCGCGCGAGTTGGCTCTGGCGTACATGGCACGCTTCCACCAGATGGTGAAGCAATCCAGCCGGGAGGCGACGGTGTTTTTCAACTGTCGTCCGTTCTTCAATCTCGCCGAAGACATCGCGTATCTGGAACAGGTCGAAATCGAGGCGTTGCCCACGGGCGGCTGGGGCTACATCTATTTCCCCAAGAATGTCCGGTACGCCCGCACGTTCGCCAAACCGTACATGGGCATGACGGCCCGCTTTCACAAGAGCTGGGCGGACTTCGGCGGACTGAAACCCCAACCGGCGCTCGAATATGAAGTCAGCCAGATGATTGCCCACGGCGCGCGCTGCTCAATTGGCGACCAGTTGCATCCGCGCGGCACACTCGACAAGGGCGCGTACGCACTCATCGGCCAGGTGTACAAACACGTGGCCGACCGCGAACCGTGGGTGGAAAACGCCAAGCCTGTTTCGCAAATCGGCCTGTTCCAAGTGCCCACCGGCGTGCTCAGCACCACGCAATCCACCAGCGGTTCCGACGAGGGCGCGACGCGAATGTTGACGCAACTCCGCCACCAGTTTGATGTCGTGAGCGAGGTCAGCGACCTCGAACACTATGAACTGCTGGTCTTGCCGGATGCGGTGCCGGTCACGTCTTCGCTGGCGGCGCGGCTGCGCCGGTATCTGCAAAGCGGCGGCGCGCTGCTGGCGACCGGCACGAGCGGACTGACGGCCGACGGCGCCAAGGTGCTCTTGCCAGAACTGGCCGTGCAACCAAAAGGACTGTCGCCGTTCACCGCCACCTACATTCGCTTTGGCCGCGAGGTAAACAAGGACGTGCCCGCCAGCGACCACGTCATGTATGAGCGGGGCGTTCGCGTCGTGGCAAAGCCCGGTACGCTCACACTCGCGCGGGTGGTGGAGCCGTATTTTGAAAGGTCGTGGAAACATTTTTGTTCGCATCGGCAGACGCCGGGCGACAAAGTCAGCCGGTACGCGGCGGCGACGTTGAAGGGGCGCGTGGCGTTCATTCCCTTCCCCATTTTCAGCGCCTACGCGGAGCACGGAAACTATCCGTACCGGCTGCTGGTGCGGAACATTCTGGATCGGGTGTTGCCGGAACCGTTGTTGCGGGTGAACGCGCCGACCGGACTCGAAGCAACGGTGATGAAGCAATCGAAGCGAACCATCGTGCATCTGTTGTACTACACGCCTGAACGCCGTGCTAGGAACCTGGAACTGATCGAGGACATCGTGCCGCTGCGCGATGTGCCGGTATCGTTAAAGCTCGCCAAACGGCCTCGTCAGGTGTTGAGGGTGCCGGCCGGAACGGAATCGCCTTTCCGGTATGAGAACGGTCGGGTGGAGGTGACCGTGCCGGAGGTTCGCGGGCACGAGATGCTGGCGTTCGAGTGAGTTAGCGGGCGGCTTGTTCCATGCGTTTTTGTTTGCGCATGACCATCAGCATGGCCAGTCCGCCCAGGAACCCGAACCCCGCCATGATCGGATACCACCACCCCCAACCGTAGTGATCAATCACCCAGCCGGTCACCGGCAAGGCGATGGCGGTGCCGTAATACTGAAACGAATCAATCACACCGGACGCGAACCCGGCCATCTTGCGTCCGCCAATGTCCATCGGAGCGGCGGCCCCGACGATGGCGTGCGTGGAGTTGGCGGTCAGGGAAATCAGGATGAGGAACAGACAACCGAGAAAGACCCCACCCGGCGTCGGTCCAACAACGCCGGCGCTGATGACAATGGCGGCGGTCAGGATCACGGCCGATTCGAGGAAGTACAGACCCATCGCCACCGGCGAGCGATGGCCTTTGAACAGTTTGTCGGAGATCACGCCCGCGCCGAGCGACCCCAGCACGGCCACCATCGGCATCAGATTGAACGTCCAAAGCACGGCCGCCGGTTTGTTTTTCAAATCCAGGCCGAGTTGTTCCACGAAATAGAGCACGGCGAGCTGGTCGGAACTGTTGCGCACCGCGCCGGTGCAGGCATAGGCCGCCGCGTAGAACCAGACGAGTGGGTGACGGAAGATGGTGAGGAAGGATTCTCTGATGCTGACGCGGGTGTGGGAGTCTGTGCCGCCGTGATCGTCCTTGATGAGGCCGGGGTAGCCGGCCGCTTCGGGGGATTCCCTGGGAATCACCGCCAGCAGGATGGCCATGAGGGCGGTGACGATCGGCGGAAGACGAAACAGCCAGCGCCATTCTCCGCCCGCCAACGTCCACGCGCCGATGGTGAATCCGGCCAGGATGATGGGTGCCAGGTTGTTGATGGCCACTTGCCCCATCTGGATCATGAACCCGAAGATGCCGGCAAACGTGCCCCGCTCGGATCGGTTGAACCAAGCGGCGTTGATCTTGATCATGCCGGGCGCGCCGAACGATTGAAAATAGCCGTTGATCAGCCAAATCAGGGCAAAGGTGGCAAAGGTGCCGGCAAAGGACGCAAACCCAAAATAGAGATTGATGACAATGGTGCCGGCCGCCCCGATGAGCATGGCCGCTTTCCCGCCAATGCGGTCGGTGAGCAATCCGTTCACAAGCTGCCCGGTGCCGTAGGCAACAGCCCACGCGCTGAGCATCCCGGTAATTTGCGTCTTGCTGAATCCGTATTCCTCAATCATGCCGGGCGTGGCGAACCGGAAATTATACCGGCACATGTAGTACGACGCATACATCAGACCGAGGATGATCCAGTTGGCCCCGCGACGCGCGCGGAAGCCGGGCGGGTATTGCATTCTTGCTGGCGAGCTGGTTGTCATATGGGTCAGCTCAGTTGAACGAGCCGGTGGAGGATGTGAGCCTGCGCGCGTTCACGGGCACGTAGCCGTGTTGTTCGAGCACGGCTTGACCGCGACGAGATTGAACGAAGCGAATGAATTGCCGGGCCTGGAGGGATGCCTTGTCGCTGTTGACATAGAGGATCATCAAGCGGGCATACGAATACATCTCTTCGTTGATGGCCAGCGCAGACGGCGGCACACCGTTGACGGAGACGGCTCGCACGCCGGGATGTTTGACGAGGTGCATCCCCACATAACCGATGCCGCCGGGGTCGGCGCGAACCGCTTCCGCAATCGCCCAGTCATTGGTCAACAACCGCGCCTGCGGGGAGTACGGCTGATTGTGCATGGCCAGTTCGCGAAAACCAAGGTGCGTCCTGGAAATCGGATCGCGGATGTACGGTTGAACGCGGACATCCTGTCCCGACAATCGGCTCCAGTGTGTCTCGGTTCCCGTGAACAGGTCGCGCACTTGCTGATCCGTGAGCGAGCGCACCGGGTTGGTTTCGTGGACAATCACCGCCACACCATAGTAGCCGACCGGATGGGGGGAAAGTCGGATGCCGCACGAACGTGCCAGGCGCCATTCGTTCTGCGTCAAAGTCCGCGAGGACGCCCCGATATCGCATGTTCCTTCAATCAAGGCAGCGATGCCGGTGCCTGAGCCTTTGGATTCAAAGTCGAACTCCACGCCCGGATTGTCGCGCCGGTAGGCGGCGATAAGTTGAGGGCCGATGAACTCGCCAAATGTGTTGGAACCCCTGATTACAATCGTTTCGGCCCGTGCCGGACTGCCCGTCGCCATCAAGCACATTGTCGCCAACGCGCTCAACCAAGTTTTCATGGCCATGCCTCCGTTGATCGTCAGCCTAGGCAGCCCTGACAAAAAATCAACGCCGATCTTTTCGAAACCAGCTACGCGTCAGGGGGCTGGCGCGGGCGCGGGCGGCGGGGAAACGATTTCCCTAAGAAGCGTGGCGGCTGTCGGCTCCCAAAGCCGGAACACCAACTCGGGATCGTTCCAGCAAGCGTACCGTTGGTCCGTTCCCTCCAGACGGCCCAGACTCAGGGTGTACGTCTTGGTACCGGCCTGGAATGTGATCACGGTCTGCGGCGCGTCCAACCCAAACTTCTCCAGCCCCGCCAAACCCTCGCTCATATATTCATTGACGCGAATATTGGCCAGAGACCCGAGAAACAGTTGGAGATTGTCATTGTCAAACGCCCCCTGTGCCGGTTCGACCAACGCCCATTTTCCCTCCGCGCCGCGTTCGAGGACGGTCTGCTTGCCGGCCTGTTTGATGGTCAACTTGGTGATGTCGTCGGCGGTGAACTCCGCCAGTTGCCGGCTCCGCAATTCGATGGGTTTGGCCGGCAACCAGCCGATGACGTTTGTCTCCACGGCGCACACGAACGGTTCGTCATTGCGTTTCACGAAATAGACGTTGTTCGACGCATCCAACGAACCGACCAGCAATTGGCCCATGTCGTTGGTCGCCGCTCCTCGGAGCGTGACTGTAATCGCCGGCGCGGCCAGACCGTACTTGTCAAGATCCGTCACCACGTCAGCCGTGAACTGCGACGCGCGCACGGAACCGAGCTGGCGCAGCAACTCGCGGACGGTGGCGGCATCGGCCGGCATCGTGACAGTGGGCGAAATCACAACCCGCCAAGTCTCACCGCTGCGCTGGATCGCAAAGGAGGACCCCGCCCGCTGCAATTCGACCTGATGCACGGATTCCGTCTGAAAATCCAACATCTTGCGTTCGCGGACATCGGCGACTTGAATCTCGAACTTTTGCGCCACGCTGGCCGGCAAGGTTACGATGGAATCGCTGGTCTTGCGTTTGGCGTACACTTTGCCGGTGTCGTTCGTGGGCGACGGGCCGATCAATAGCGTTTTGCCGGTGTCACCGCTGTCGAGCCAGACGGTCACTTCGCGCACGGGGTCATCCAGATGGTAGGTGTGGACATCTTTCGGATCTTCGCTGACAAAATCCGAAACTCGCACGGCGTTCAATTCCGACAACAAACCATTAACCACGCTTTGATCGGCGCGGGCCATGTACGGTTGCCGGATGCTCCAGATTCCCGACCCATCAGCCACATTCTTGGATTTGACCAGTTCAATGACGCGATCAGCGCTCTTGATTTCCAAACGGGAAGCGTCGTTGGCCGCAAACTCCATGACCGACCGGTCACGCAGGTCATCCAACGATACGTTGAACCGGTCGGCGGTGTATTTGCGGACGAGAATGACGTCCGGGTTGCCCTCGACTTGGATGTAGGTGGCGTCTTTGGTGGCATTCTCATTGCCTACCAGGATGGAGGCAGCCGGCATCGCGCCTTCCAATCGAAGATTGAGCCGCGGGTTGTCCAATCCCAATTCGGCCAGACTCACTTCTTGGGCGTCCCGGCCGGTAAGCGTTCGTTCGCGCCGGGCGAACTCGATTTCGCTCAGCAAGGAACTGACCGCGCTGTCGCTGGCGCGAACAGCCAGGGGTTGACGCACCTCCCAATGTGAATTGGTCTTTGCCACCACGATGGTTTGATTGCTACGGACCAGTTCAATACGGGTCACATCAGCCGGCTTGATGCGCAGGACCTTGTCGCGCAACTCGCGGGCTCTGTCCGTCGGTGTGCCTTTGTAATGATCCCAGAGGACCAAACCGCCCACAAGGACGGCGGCCACCAATAGCATGAGTGTTGTTCGCGGTTTCATTTTCGTCGTCGAATCCAAACCACTACGCCAATGACCGCCACGCCGAGCGGGAGGCCGCCCAACACCAGCGCGTAAACCGCGCGAGTCTGGTTGACGGTCATGTCCAAACGAAACTCATTGGGCGTCTTGGGTCCCACGGCCAGTTTCGTCTCGCGTCGCAACAGCCAGTTCAATCCGCTCATGAAGAAATCCAGATTGCCGCCGGTCAGTCCGCCGTTTTCCACCGTGCTCGAACTGCCGACAACGATGATGCGCGTGTCACCCACTTCCAGTTTCATGTCCGAAGGCATGGCCCGTTCCACAGCCACCGCGACCGGCAAGGGACCGGCCATGTCTGTCTTGGGATCGAAATCGGCGCGCTCCGTCTGCAAATTCGTTTCACCCCAGAACGCGGCGGGCGTTTTCACCAGCTCGACCACGCGCGGCTTGTCGGCCGTGGAATCTTCACCGTTACCAGAGGCGCGGACGCTTCTGGCGTAGGGGAAACTGGTGTTGATGTCCTGCAGCTTCAATGTGACCGGGTGCTGGGCGTACGTGGTGCCGACGGCATTGACGAGGATCAGCTCTGTTCCGAGCATGGAACCTCCCCGGGCCAGCAACAGGTTGTCATCCACTTGCACACCCCACCGCGCCAGCAATTCCTCCAGTCCGGTCTTCGTTCGCGGATCCAGCATCACCATCAGCCGGCCGTTCTTTTTGAGCCAATCCTGCAACGCGGCCAGTTCCTCGCTGGAGAACGGCTTCTTCGGCCCGGCAATGATCAACATGCCGCCCGGCTCTGGCAGCGCTTGTTTTTCCAAGATGTTCCAGCGTTCCACCGTGATGTTGTCACGTTTGATGTACGCGGCAATCGTGGAATACCCGTCCCGTTGATCAAAATCATTCGGGTCCCGTTCCCCGTGGCCGCTCAAGAAGTAAACCGTCGGCGGCTTCTCCTCGGTGACCGTCTGGATGGCCGACAGAAAGACCCCCTCGCCCTTGAACGCTTTGACCCGGCCGCCGCCGCCAAACGGGTCGCCCTCCAAGTCCACCAATTCATCCAAGCGCACATATTTGTGCCGGCTCTCGCAAACGAAGATGACCACTTCCTCCGACGACAATTGATAGCGATCCACCAACTCCGCCGCGCGCGCGCGATTGCGGTCGGGATCCACATATTCGACGGTCAACTTGCCACGGCTCATGTACTGCATCTCCTCGAGCAGATTTCGCACGTCCTCCAGGGCCTTGACCACATAATCGGCCCCGCCCACCGGCGAGAGATACACAATCACCCGCACCGGCTCGATCAGCCCCTGCAATACCTGCCGGGTTTTCTCGGACACTTGATAGTAGGAACTCGTCGTCCAATCAAACCGGGCATAATGCCGCCGCGCCAGCCAGTTCACCATCACCACCACCGCCGCGAACGCAATGATCTGCACCAGCACATTCACGCTGATGAAAAACTTGCGCGTCCGCAGTGTCGGAACCTTGTCTGCCTTGTTCGTGCTTTCGCCCACCGGTTACCTCCACTTCCTCGATTCGACCGCGCGCGTGGCCAGGAACAGCGCCAACGCCGACCCGCTCACATACAAGACGACCGGCCTCATATCCACAATGCCCCGCGCAAAATCTTCCATGTGTTGAAACGGCGAAACCGCCTTGAAAAAACTGCCAATTGCGCCACCCGGAAACAGAAACCCCAGCCAATACACGACAAACAACAGGCAAAACACGACGACAAACGAGAGCAACGCCGCCACCACCTGATTCTTCGTCAGCGACGACGCCAACACGCCCACCGCAATCAAGAACTGGCCAATCAACAAGACACCCAAATATCCGCTGGCCACCGGACCTAGATCCAGTTCCGTCGTGCCACCGGAGAACTGCCGCAAAATCACCACATACAACCCGGTTACGCCCCACATCAGGCTGTACAACGAGACCGCCCCCAGCCACTTCGACATGACCACTTCAAAATCCGTCACCGGCGCGGTCATCAACATCTCAATCGTGCCGGACCTCTTCTCCTCCGCCATCAACCGCATTGTGATCATTGGAATCACCACCAACGACGGCAGCCAGAACATCCCGAACATCATCTTCATCGCCGTCAACTGCGTCGGTCCCTGGTTCAAATACCCGACGATCACCGAGAACGTCGCGCCCATCACCAACAGGAAAAACATGATCACAACGTAGCCGAGGATCGAAGCGAAGTACGCCCCCATCTCCCGCCGCAACAATGCCGGTATGTTCCTCATCGCACCACACTCCGTTTCAACTCCCGACGCTCTTCCTCGGCTTCGGCTTCCTCGCGCATCACGTGAACGAAGATATCCTCCAACGTCGTCCGCGCCCGCGTCAGCTCCCGCAACGTCCAACCTTGCCGGGACACCACCGCGAAAATCGCCTCCCGCGGATCAGCGCCCGCTTTCGGCTGTGCCGAAA
>CAZEQV010000093.1:11140-11443 GCA_964514435.1 uncultured Verrucomicrobiota bacterium | reverse complement strand
GGCCTGAAACCGCCAATTGCGGCGAAGCGCAAGGCGCGCGACCATTTCCGGCGAAGCGGTTTGTTTGGCGCGAATCAACGCGATGAGGAGTTCGGTTTCCTGCAAACACTCCATCAGCATCTGGCCGCGGGTGGTGATGACCGCGCCCTCCGGACTGGGCGCCGTCAGGAACGGCACGTGCGCGCGCCAGAGCCAGCCCTCGTTGGGTGGACAACCGTAGTAGCTGCTGCGCCGGCCGCGGCTGTCCGTGCCAATCGGCCAGAAATCCATCCCGATTCGCCCAATCGTCCCGCTGCGGCGCAA
>CAZEQV010000093.1:0-11130 GCA_964514435.1 uncultured Verrucomicrobiota bacterium | reverse complement strand
AACACCGCCCGGTAGGATAGCGGCGACGATGTGTGGTGAATGTCGGTCCGGTGCGCTTGCGCCGCGAAGAATTCCAGCGGCGTCACCTTCGGCCCATCGCGCCGGAATTCCGGCAGCGTGGCCCCGCCCGGGTCAATCTTGAAACCGACCTCAAATCCGCCATGACAGATGAACCGGCCGTCTTTCACCGCCGGCTCGCCGCCGTCGAAATGCGAGTAAATCTGCCAGCGCATGCCGGGTGCGATCTTCTCGAAGAACAGCCGGTGCGCTTCCAGCGGACGGCTGTCGAACGCTTCGCCGAGCAGCACAAACCGGTCGTCGCCGCCGCGCGCCTTCACGATGCGGCGCACCCCGTCAATCATCGGTTGCCAGAACTGTTCGCTGCCCGGCTCGCCAAAGTGCGGCGCCTGCAGCCGGCTCATCTTGCCGGTGCGCGGGTTCAACTCGGTCACAAAGGCCGGTCTCACCACATCGCTTTTCATGCCGCGAAACCACGAGCGCGCGCCGAAGTCGTGTTTCCACACGCTGAGCGTGACGATTTTCGGCCGCCCCCACACTTTCGTCTGGAGATCGTAGTAGCGCTCAAACGCTGTGAAGTCCGGCTCGTAGTCGGTCGCCTTCTTCACCCAGCGGATCAAACCGGTTTTGTGGTTGAGATAGTTTTCGATCGCGACCGGCACGAGCAGCACATCGTTGCCCATCTTGGCCATCGCGCTCATGGATAGCTCGATCAGCGCGAAATGTTTGTCCGACCACGGTTCGACCTGGAAATGATCCGCCAGCGTGTCGGGCGATTGATACAGGCTGATCAACGTCGCGTTGTCACGCGGGTCCGGCACGGTCCACGCCGCCACGAGCACCTGCACCGGCACGGCGGTTTGTTGCGCGCCGAGGCTGATGGTCAACGTGCCGGTGTACCAGCCCGGCGCTTGGTCGCGCGGCACATCCACCAGCACCCAGACGGGATGCACGGCGGCGTCCTCGGCCGGCTGGCGCTGGAGCGCGTTGATGTACGTCTCCTCCTTTGCCTGATGACCGAAACGGACCTGCACGTTCGTGGCCGGCAACGCGGCGCTGCCGCCCGCGTGTTTCAGCGAACTGATCGTCGCGCGCAGAGCTTTGACGGGACCGAGGCCGCTCACGACCACCTGACCGGATGCGGTGCCGCCGCGCGGCGCGACGGTCCGGATCGGCTGGAGCGGTTCGAACGGATTGCCGCGGGTCAACCCCACCGGCGTGATGGCGATGCCCCACCAGAGGAACCCGGATTGGTATTTGCCTGGCACGTTGGCGATGGTGTCCATCGGCGTCGCGTTCCAGATGGTCACGCCCTTGACCGCGTCGGCATACGGAACAATCCCGGCCCCGCTGGGACTGCGGAGGGCGAACCCGGACAGCCCCACCGCGCTCCATTCGCCGCGGCCGGCATACTTCATCTTGTCCGTGGGCGGCGCGCGCAGTTCGAGGGCCAGTGTGTTGGCGCCCTTGCGCAGAAACCGGGCCGGCAGCGTGACGCTCAGTTTGCGGATGCGTTTCTCATAGGCCGCGAGATTCTCCTCGGCCGGTCGGCTGGTACGTTCGAGGGGCGAGCCGGTCACGTCGTCAGGATACGCTTCCGCCAACGTGTCCGGTTCGAGCGGGCCGGCGGGCAGGTGTTGGCGCGCGACTTCCTGGCCGTTGAGGTAGACGAGGATGCCGCCGCGGTATTCCAGTGACAACGCGAGGTCGCGCACCACAGCCGGATCGGTGACGCCAAACCGGGTGCGCAAGAACAGCCGGGCGCTGGCGGGTGACTGCTCGAAGCCGTAGCCGCCAATCGCCAGCGGCAAATCTGAACCATACCGGCCCCAACCGCTGTCGTCGTAATCCGGCTGCATCCAGTTGGGCGACGGAGCGGGCGTATAGACGACCGGCCCCTTGCGATGTTTGTCCTGCTGTTTGCAGACGAGATAAACGCGCCACGGTGTTTCCGGCAATAGCGCGTCAACGCCCGCCGCCGTGGAACAGGGCGAGACGGTGGCGCTCAGAAGCAGCGCCACCAGTGCGTGCCGGGTTCTCATGGTGTTCTTCCTTTCCAAGTGCGCGAATCAATCACCGTCCCGTCGGCCGTGACGGCCGTGAACACGGCGTCGGCCCCTTCGAGTCGAAGCAAGCTGTAGTGATGTTGATCCACCAACTTGGTCGAAAACGGATTGGCGCGGCCATTTTCGTGGACGGGATAGAGTCCCGCCCCGCCACCGGCGGTGACGATGTGCGTGAGGCCGCCGGGCAACTCGGAGCGTTCGTAGCCGTGATCATGGCCGGCCAAGAGGGCCGTCACACGGTAATTCTCCAGCAAGGGCAGAATCTGCGTCCGCGCAATCCGGGTCGGACGTTCCAACACCCGGCCATCGTCGGCCAACTTGCCGTGGTTGCGCGACGAGTACGCCGGATAATGCGAAATCACGAACTTGAACCGATTCGATGCCGCTCCGAGAACGTGCTCCAGCCAGCGCGCGTGGTCGCCGCCGGGCGACCAATCCAAACCACCGTCAATTCCCACGAACAACGCCCCGCCGATTTCGCGTGTCCACTTCGCGCCGCCGAACCGTTCGAGCAACGGCGATTGCCGGTCGTGGTTGCCCATCACCGCCAGCCACGGGATGTTTGTCAACGCGGTCGAGGCCGGCTCGAAGAACGTCTT
The DNA here is from genome assembly GCA_964514435.1 of uncultured Verrucomicrobiota bacterium. Taxonomy (GTDB): domain Bacteria; phylum Verrucomicrobiota; class Verrucomicrobiia; order Palsa-1439; family Palsa-1439; genus CAZEQV01. The sequence continues at coordinate 8,447 of CAZEQV010000093.1, read as the reverse complement.
GTTCCAGCCAGTTGGGGAGAGACCATCTTTTACGAGATCGCCAATAATGATCATCGCGTCCGGTTTGGCCGTTGCCAGTGCGCGCGCGATGTCGCGCCACGGCGGACCGGATTGCGGATCGCCCACCAACGCCACCGTCGCCGGCGGCTGCGACAAGCCGGTCGGCCACAACACGCGGGCGGGCATCGGGACCGGCGACGGCGGCGGTGTGACGCGGCGCACTTCCGTGCCCACCGGCGCGAAACAACCGGCCAGAAACCAATCCTTCGCGCTGCTGCTCACACGTCCCGCCAACACGTGGTCGCCCTTGTTCAAGCGCACCGGCCCCGTTACCGGCTGTCCATTCAACCAGAACTCCACACGCCCGCTAGCCGCGGTGTGCATCACCACCTCCGCGTCGCGGCTGGCGGTCACTTGGCCGAACACATACGCCCACAACCCGGTGCGCGGAGCGCCTTGTCCCACGGTCAAGTCGAGGACACCGGGTCCGTAGTTCGGCAAGGACGCCCGGCAGGCGCTGATGCCGTTGAATGTGAGCGCGGCCGGTACGTTGGTGAACGCACGCGGATCGTCGTCATGCGGTGGTGTGTCGGTTTCGTAATCCCAGCGGGTGAAGGTGCGCCACGACGACGGCCATTGAACCGGGCCGGGCGCATTGGTGGTCCAAGCACCGTCGGGCAACCGGTATTCCCAATGCGGATCACCGACCAACTCATCCGCTGCCGTCATGGCCGCGCATGATAGCCCGAGTGTCAACAGACCGCTGCCAATCAGTCGGCGAGTCATGCCGCTAGGAACACCGTCCTTGTGATGCAGTAGCGGAGAAACCAGTTCACGGAGCGGGCCGGAACTTCTCCAGCACCAGTTTCTGGCCGTCGAAGCGGATGGATTGTCCGCCGACAACGAGCTTGTCGCCCTCCACCTTGGCCTGTGCGGCAACCGCTTCCGGCGCCGTGCGCAGTAGAATCGTCGCGCTGCCCACGGTGAAACTTTTGCCGTCCTTCGCGCCCGGCCCGGTCATGGCCAACAACGCTTCGGCGCCACTGGTTTTGCTGAAGTCCACCGCCAAACAGGTTCCGCCCCCGGCCACCACCGCCGAACCATCTTGGCCGGCTTGATAGAAATCGGTCTGGGCGGCCCGCAGCGAGCCGAAGTTGAACTTCTTGCCCTCGGCGATCACGTGGACTTCGTTGCCGGGCTTTTTGTGGTAGCCGCCCGGTCCGTAGCCGAGATAGGCGGTCACGATGATGTCGTGGCTGTCCTGCCAGCGGTTGCGAAACACGTAATACCCGTGTGTGGCGTCCTGCAACGCGCGCGGCAACACCGCGCCGGGATTGAGCGGTTTCTCGCCGATCGGCCAGTAGCAGAACGACCACACCGCGTGATGCGGATAAATCCACACATCCCACGGATTGTTCTGTTTCGGCCCGACCAACGGCTGAACGAAGTTTTCCCAGACCCACAACATCGCGCGCCACTCCTCGGGACGACTGGCCAATACCCCGAATCCGATGCTGAACTCGCCCTGATGGCTGACCATGCCAGCCCGGCCCCAGAGGTTGTCGTCGCCATACACGCCGCGCGACGGAAACTGCAGCACGCCCCCGAGCGGAATCACTTCGTGCATCAACCGCAGCGACAGATACCGGGCGTGCGGCTTGCCGGCCGTGGCCCATTCTTTCCCCAGCGCGTTCCGGTAAGCGGGAATCAACATTGCCACGCCCGACTGCGACGCGATCCGCGCGGTGTGCGCTCCCTCGGCAAACCAGCCGTGATCGCCAAACGCTTTCGTCAATTGGGTCACCATCGCCTTGTCGAGAATCTCCAGCACTTTTGCGATTCGGGCATCATCGCTGCCGGGATCGCCCCGGATGGCCATTGCCGCCAACCCCGCGCCTGGCATCGCCGCGCCGTAGTGGTTGCTGCCGGGCGGATACCCCACCCCGCCGGCCACAAACTCCAGGGTCATCTCCTTGCCGCCTTTGCCGGCCAACGGTTTTTCCTTCGCCTCGAGAAACTCCCGCACCACGCGCCGCCGAAACGCGTCGTCCCAGCCGTCGTAACAAAGGTCGTAGGCCAACGCGACGCCGCTCCAGACGACGCCGAGCCGGAACCCGGTGCCCGGCCCGCGCCAGTTGTAGCGTTGGTCGCGGTCCGCTTGTCCCGCGAATGTTTTCTCGACGCACTGCCGGGCGAGGTCGGCGTATTTCTTCTGGCCGGTCAACTGATAGAGCAACCCGAATCCCGCCCCGTGCGTGACCGTCCACATGGCCGGATCGAACTTTGGCTCCGCCGGCAAGATGTTGACCGTCGGCAGCGGATTGAACACGGTCGGCATCGTTTCGCCGCCGCCGAGGACTTCTTTCAACCGGGCGATGATGGCCTTGCCCTCGGGCGTTTGCGCGCGTTGTCGGAGCGCGGGCACGTCCGCCTTGCGGAACAGTAAGCGCGGATGTTCTCCCGCTGCCGGCGCGACAAACCCTTTCACGGGGGCGGGCCATGTTTCGTTGGTTTGTGCCGTGGCCATCATCGTCGCGGCTGCCAGTATCATGGTTATGAGCAGTGTCTTCATGGATGCACCTTCTTCGTCAGCTCCCGCCAGAATGACGGCGCGGGGCGGTTGTCGTCAATCACGACCCGTTCGCCGTCCTCCATGAACGCATACAAGGTTGCCGTCAAGGGCAACTCGAACCCGCGCTCCTTGGCCTCGCGCAGGTAATACGGCAACTCGCGAAACTTCACGCCGATTCCCTCCGCCTGTCCCTGGCTTGCTTGCCACGCCGCGCCGGTAATCCCCAGCGGCCACGTCTGTTTGTCGCCACCGAACGCCCGTTGCACGAGCGCGGCATCCAACCCGGCGTTTACGGCAAACGCCAGAGCTTCCAGATAGGCTGCGTTGTGCAACGCGCTCTTGAGTTGATTCACGCCTTTGATGATTTGACCGGCCCCGCTCGCGCCGCAATGGAACAACTTTCCCTTGCCGGCCAATGCCTCCAGAATGGGCCGGCTCCACTCGAACACGGCTTCGTCGCCGCCCACCCACATCCACAAATCCGCCCGTTCCCCGCCTTGCGGACCGCCGCTGACCGGCGCATCCAAAAGCGCGGCGCCCCGCGCCGCGAACAACCCGGCCAGCCGCCGTATTTCCAGTGGTGTGGTCGTGCCGGTCTCGATGAACACCTGACCGGCTTTCGCGGCCGGCACGAGTTCGTTCTCCGCGACGCTCACAAACGCCTCCGAACTCGGCAAACTCGTCAGCACGACGTCAGCCTGCGCGACCACCCCGGCCAGGGAGAGTTCCGGCGACGTGCGCCGTTCCGGTCGGATGTCATATCCGCTCACGTCGTATCCCGCCGCGAGCAGATGTTTCACCATGGGCGCCCCCATCGCGCCGAGTCCGATGAAACCGATTTTGAGACGTGGATGATTTTTCATGGCCGGATGGTATCACGACATAATAGTTCCGCCAGCCGCTTGAACAGGCGGGTGTGAATTGTGGTCAGATGAGCGCAGCTTCGCGTTCGAGAACGTCGTCTTCGGCTCGACCGCCCGTGGACTGGGGCAGCGCGGGAGCGTAGGAGTAATTCGGATCAGCGAGCTGTTGGCGGCGGATTTCCAGGATTTGTTTCCACGTGGCGACGAATCCGTGTGTGGCCGGTGGCAGATCGTGCTCGATGGCTTTGCGGAGTTTGGGAAGGTTGAAGAATGGGACAGCCGGGAACATGTGATGTTCAACGTGGTATTGCATGTTCCAATAGAGGAACGCCGGCAGCCAGGAACAGGTGAATGTTCGGCAGGAGAGCCGGTGGTCTGGCACGTCGGGTGTCATGCCAAAATGCTGGGCCGCTCCACACAGGAATCCGAGCCAGCCGCAGTAGTGGGAGCCAATGTTGAAGATGAATATGAGGAACCAGTGGCCGGTGGCGATGAAGATGACGGCCAGCGTCAAATGTCCCAGCAGTGTGATCCTCTCCCAATTGCGGTGTTCCCGTCGGAGTCGCTCGTTGGATTCCGGCAGGACGAATTCAAACCAGTCGTTGTCGAGGTGGCCGGTGGCGCGGCGGTAGTAGGTTCGCAATCTTTGCCACGTGCCGACCGGGTTCCAGGCCAACAATCCGAGCCAGAACTGCCAGTCTTTAAGCGAGATTTTTTGCGGCAGGACCACTTCCCCGTCGTAGTCGTGATGGACCGTGACCTGATGGTGGCGGATGTGGCTGGGACGGAACCACACGTGGTCCCACCAACCGAAGAAGGCGAACAGTTTGAGGAACGCTTCGTTGATGGACTTGGTTTTGAAGGGCGTTTTGTGGCTGAGTTCGTGGCAGGCTGTGCCGCCGAGAAACGAGCCGACGGTTCCGTGGGCGAACAACGCCGCCAAGGTGACCGGCACGGCCCACGGCCAGTTGTCGCCGGTGATGTTACGGAAGGCGAGATAGGCGAGGATGCCGGTGGTGAACCAGAGCCCGAGATGCCCGCCCGCTTGCAGGAATCCGCGCAGGTCGCTGCAACGCATCAATTCGTTCATCAGCCTCGGATCCACCTGGCAGCGGTACCAATTGATCTTGCGATCCTTCTGAAACTTGGCCGGGGGTTTTGTTTCCATGGTCGTCACCTTCATCAGTGCTGGTTGATCATGTCAATCACGGAACGCAACCGCCCAAAATTGGCGCGGTTGAACGGGAAGACCACGCGGTGCAAATCAGAAAGATCAGCTTCATTCTCTTCCTCCGGCAAGGCGGCGGAATACCGGAATGCGCCACCGTTGACGCAGATGTTGCTGAACCGGTCGTTGAGGTTGCGGAGCAAGCCTTCGGTGACGGGATGCTTGACGCGCAGCACCAGCAAGTCACGGATGTACCGGCTGGAATGATAGTTTGAGTAAAAGTTGATGATTTCGGAGCATGCTTCGTCCACGTCGTCGGTGACCTTGAACAGCGCCAGGTCTTCTTTGCTGATCAGCCCTTCATTCAGCAACTGGTCCTCCACAAACCGCCACCAAGTTTTCCAATAATTCCCGCGGGGACGATCCACGAATACCAGCGGCTTCGGCACGGCCTTGCCGGTCTGCATCAACGTGAGCGCTTCGAATCCTTCGTCGTGCGTGCCAAAGCCGCCGGGAAACAGGGCGATGGCGTCGCTCTCCTTGATGAAACTGAGTTTGCGGGTGAAAAAGTATTTGAAGTTGATGAGCTTCTGGTCGCCGGCAATCTCCGGATTTGCTTCCTGTTCAAACGGCAGCCGGATGTTGAGTCCGAAACTGTTGTCACGTCCCGCGCCGCGTTGCGCGGCACCCATGATGCCTTCGCCACCGCCGGTGATGACCATGTAGCCGCGCTCGACAATCGCCTTTCCGAACGCGACGGCCTGTTGATACTCGGCTGAGTCCGGGCGGGTGCGCGCGGAACCGAAGACGGTGACCTTGCGTTTGCCCCGGTAAGGTGAAAAGACCTTGCTGGCATAGCGGAGTTCTTTGAGCGCGGAGGTGATGACTTTGGTGTCCAGCCGGTCGGCTTTGTCGTCGAGCAGACGCAGGGCGGTTTCGATGATGTCCTCGGCAAGATCGGTGTTGGGGTTGTCGCCCCGCGATTGCAGGAGTTGTTGGATCAAGGCTCGGTCTTGAGCGGTTATGGGCATGATGCTTCCTCTTCGGTTGATACGGGGAGCACTGCTTGAGTCGAACTTCGAATCGCAGAAACGAGTCGAGGGCCGACTGTAGCGTTGCGCCCCGCGATGGGTTGTTTTTCGGCGGGTGATTGTAGTCGTCGGTGACCGCAAGTAAAGCAAAAGCCCGACCCGCTGTGGCGGCATGGACGGGTGTTGACCGTCGGGGATGGCTTTGGTAACACGAACCGCAGGCAAGTTTTAGTTTCACCACCAATCAGAAGGAGAGCAGTTTTTCATGAGCAAATTGGCAATGTTGACGGGCGGCGGAGATTGTCCCGGATTAAACGCGGTTATCCGCGCGGTCACGCGCACGGCCTTGGCGGAAGGCTGGGAAGTTTACGGCTTCCGCAACGGTTGGGCCGGCGTGTTGAGGAACGACCTGTTTCCCATTGACCGCAAGCGCGTGGCCGGCATCCTTCATCTTGGCGGCACGATTCTCGGCACATCCCGCACCAATCCCACGGACGACCAACTGCAGACGTTGGTTGACAATCTCAAGAAGGCCGAGCTTGATGCCTTGATCGCCATCGGTGGCGACGACACATTGAGCGTGGCGTCGCGGTTGCACAAGATCGGCGCACCCGTCATCGGCGTGCCCAAGACGATTGACAACGACATTGCCGGCACGGATCAGACCTTTGGGTTCGACACGGCGGTCAACATTGCCACCGAGGCGCTGGATCGGCTGCATTCGACCGCGGAAGCCCACAGCCGGGTGTTGGTGGTGGAGGTGATGGGACGCCAAGCCGGCTGGATTGCGTTGTACTCGGGAGTGGCCGGCGGCGCGGATGTGGTGTTGTTGCCGGAATTTCCAATGACACTCGGTGCAATCTGCCAGATCATCAAGAAACGACAGGAAGGCGGAAAGAACTTCTCCATCGTGGCGGTGGCCGAAGGCTTCAAGCTGGAGGGCCAGGAAGTCACCTTGCAGACCGACAAACTAGACGCGTTTGGACACGTCCGGCTCGGCGGGATTGCGGAACGATTGTGCAAGATGATCGAAGAGAAGACCGGTATCGAAAGCCGCTCGGTGGTGCTCGGCCATACGCAACGAGGCGGCACACCCACGGCGTTCGATCGTTTTCTCAGCACCCGTTACGGATACCAGGCTGCGCAACTGGCGATGAGCCGGCAGTTCGGCAAAATGGTCGCCCTGCGCGGGCAGAACATTGTCGGCGTTGATTTCAACGAGTTGATCACGGAAGTCCGCGACGCGAAGACCGGCAAGACGAAGCTGCGCATGGGCAACCGCAGTGTTCCGCCCGGCTTGTATGACATCGCCAAAACGTTCTTCGGTTGAGGAATGACGAAACGTCCGATTGCTGAGTGCCGGCTCTACGGGTTCATTGACACCGCGTATCTGGCCGGACGCAACCCGGCGGAGTTGGCCCGACAGTTGATAGCCGGGGGCGTGGACGTGATTCAAGTGCGGGCGAAAAACTATTCGCACGCGCAGCGGATTGGGTTGGGGCTGGCGGTGGTCAAAGCCGCCGCCAGCAGTCCGGTGCCCATCATCATCAACGACGACACGGATGCGGCCTTTGAAGCTGGCGCCGATGGCGTGCATCTGGGGCAGGAAGACTGGGCCAAGATTCCCCGTGACAAACGAGTGGAAACCCTTGCCGGCTTGAGGATCGTCGGCCTCAGCACCCATTCGCTGGCGCAGGCGCAGCAAGCCGAAGAAGGCGGCGCCGATTACATGGGCGTCGGACCGGTGTACGCCACCGGCACAAAACCGTCCGTCAAACCGGTGGGCTTGGAACTGGTGCGGGAAGTGGCCGGCAAGGTGGAGACACCGTTCTTTGCCATCGGCGGAATCACCACGACCAACATCGGCGATGTGCTGGCCGCCGGCGCCCAACGCGTGGCGGTGGTGTCGGCGATTTTGACAGCAGCGGACGTGACCGCAGCAGCGAAGGCATTCAAGGAAAGACTGAAATGAGTTTGTTAATTACCGGTTCCATCGCGTTGGACAGCGTGAAAACGCCGTTGGAAGAACACAAGGATATGCTCGGCGGCTCGGCGAGCTACGCGTCCATCGCGGCGAGCTTTTACACGCCCGTCAATCTGGTGGGGATTGTGGGGAGCGACTTTCCCAAGCCGTATTTGGACTTGTACCGCAAACACGGCGTCAATCTCGACGGCTTGGAAATCGCCGATGGCCAGACATTCCGCTGGAGCGGCGAGTACGAATGGGATTTGAACAAACGGCGGACGTTGTCGGTGGCGTTGAACGTGTTTGAGCGGTTTCACCCCACCTTGCCGGCTCATTATCGTCATGCCGGGCATGTGTTCCTTGCCAACATTTCACCGCAACTCCAAATGCATGTGTTGTCGCAGGTGAAACAACCCAAGTTCGTCGTGGCGGACACGATGGATCTGTGGCTGGAGATCGCGCGCGAGGCGTTGCTCGAATTGCTGCGCAAGATTGACTGCCTGATCTTGAACGAAAGCGAAGCCCGCGAGTTGATGAAGGAAACCAGCCTGATCAAGGCCGGTCGCGGCATCCTCAAACTGGGACCCCGGTACGTTTGCATCAAAAAGGGCGAACACGGATGCCTGCTGTTTGGCGAAGATTTGTTTTTCAGCGCGCCCGCGTTTCCGTTGGAGGACATTCACGACCCCACCGGCGCGGGCGACTGTTTTGCCGGCGCCTTTGCCGGCTACCTGGCGAAGGTGGGGCGCGTGGATCCCGCCGTGTTGCGCCGGGCCGTCATCCACGGCAGCGCCCTGGCCTCATTCAACGTGGAATCATTCAGCCTCGGACGACTGCAGACGTTGAC